>JACMNW010000123.1 GCA_014378345.1 Pseudorhodobacter sp.
CAACAAACGCCACCTTGATATGGTGATGGCCCATATCACCCTGTCCGACCGCCCCTATATGGGATCGGTCACGTCGGAAGACCGTGTGGAAGACAGCATCGAGATGTCGCGCATCCTGTTCGGCCATGATTTCGTTGATAAAAACTGCGTCATACTCGGCAATGTCAACGTCAACTCGCCCCTCGTGTGGGATGGCACCATGACCAATGCCTTGCGCGCCTATGCCCGCGCGGGTCAGGCCGCGGTGATCGTGCCCTTCATCCTCGGCGGTGCCATGGGCCCCGTCACCAACGCCGGCGGAATCGCACAAAGCCTCGCCGAAACCATGGCAGGGTGCGCGCTGACGCAACTGGAACGCGCCGGCGCGCCGGTTATTTTCGGCAACTTCCTGTCCAGCATGTCGCTGCGCTCCGGCTCCCCCACGTTCGGCACGCCGGAACCCGCCATCGGGTCGATGGTCATCGGCCAACTGGCCCGCCGCCTGAACCTGCCCCTGCGCTGTTCGGGCAATTTCACCACCTCAAAACTGCCCGATGGCCAAGCGATGATGGAAGGCACGATGAGCATGCTCGCCGCCATCCATTGCGGGGCCAATTTCATCCTGCATTCGGCGGGATTTCTTGATGGCCTGCTCAGCATGTCCTACGAGAAATTCATGCTCGACGCCGATCTGTGCGGGGCCCTGCACAAATACCTTGCCGGTGTCGTCATCGACGATGATCAGCTGGCGGTCGATGCCTTTGCCGAGGTCGGCCCCGGCAACCACTTTTTCGGCTGCGCCCACACCATGCGGCACTATGAGACGGCGTTTTGGGATTCAGACCTGTCCGATAATGAGCCGTTCGAGAAATGGGAGGCAGCAGGATCAACCGACGCCGCCACCCGCGCCAATGCCCTGTGGAAAAAGCGATTGGCGGAATACGAAGCCCCCGCCCTAGATCAAGGCCTACGCGACGGCTTGCAAGATTTCATCGACGCCAAAAAGGCGGGCATGGCCGACGCGTGGTATTAACGCGCTTAAGCGCGATAGCTTACCTGATTCAAAATGCCGCGCCGCTTTGCCTCGTAATAATACCCCTTGGCATACCACATTACAGCCCGGTACTCGCTGCCATCCGCCACCAACCAAGCGCCGCGCAGATAGCGCACGGCATATTTTAAGTTAGTCTCGGCATCCAGCAGCCCCGACGCCGGGCCATCATAGCCCATAGTCCCCGCCGTTTGCGGCAAGATCTGCATCAAACCATAATACGGCCCGTTGCGAGCCGCAGGGTTATAGCCGCTTTCGCGTTGCACCACCCGGTGAATCAGCGATGCGGGCACCTGATTTTCCGCCGCAGCCTGATTGATCAGCGCGCGCAATTCCGGCGTCTCACCGGAATATAACCCACGCGTTGCATCCTCGCGTCGGGGCTTTGCACCGCAGCCCGCAAGCGACAGTGCCATCAAACCAAACACAGCCCGCCGTGAAAAATTGTGCATTCGCCGCTCCTGAAAATCCCACGCCCGCAATATTGCGCGTTTTACAGGGTGGGTCAAATCCGGCTGGCTGTTTGCCGCTACCCCTTGATCACGTATATTTATCGCTCGCCCGCATCGAAAGACTTGCCGAAACATGAATCGTCGGATGATACTTGGTTGTGCGAGCATGGGGGGATGATGCAGCTTTCTGATCAGCGCGATATTATGGCCGATCCGGCCACGGTTTGGGCAGCGCTTTTGAACCCGGACGTTTTAAAAGCCTCGGTTCCCGGCTGCGAAAGCATGACGGGAACTGCAGACACTCAATTTGAAGCGGTGGTCGTGCAAAAAGTCGGTCCTGTCAAAGCCACGTTCACGGGCGTCGTCAAACTGTCCGACCGAATCGAGGGCAAAAGTCTGACCATCAACGGCGAAGGCAAGGGCGGGCCTGCCGGTTTTGCCAAAGGTGGCGCACATGTCACGCTGGAACCTATCGAAGGCGGCACGCGGCTTGTCTACACGGTCGAGGCAAATGTCGGCGGTAAACTGGCCCAGCTTGGCAGCCGCATCATTGATGGTTTTGCCAAAAAGATGGCCGATGAATTTTTCACCCGATTTCAAGACACGGTGGAGGACGACGGCGAAGATGATCCGGAAATTGCCGAAGGCGAAGCACCGAAAAAGGGGTGGTTCAAGCGCTTGATTTCTTGACGAACAGAAACACTAAAAAAAAGAAAAATACCTAGGTAGTCCCAAGGGAGGATAATAAGATGACTAAAGTCACGGTTATCGTGAACGGAAAATCCGTGTCGCGTGATGTTGAAGCGCGCATGTTGCTATCGTCCTTCTTGCGCGACGGGCTGGGCATGACCGGCACCCATATTGGCTGCGATACCTCTCAATGCGGCGCTTGTGTGGTGCATGTGGATGGCATGGCCGTCAAATCCTGCTCGATTTTCGCTTTGGATGTGGCGGGTGCGCAGGTCAAAACCATCGAAGGCATGGCCAATGCGGATGGGTCACTCGGGCTTATCCAACAGGCTTTCCAAGATCACCACGGCCTGCAATGCGGCTTTTGCACCCCCGGCATGGTGATGACCACGGCAGCCCTTTTGGCCGATAACCCCAAGCCGACCGAGGCCGAAGTGCGCCACCATCTGGAAGGCAACATTTGCCGCTGCACGGGCTACCACAACATCGTCAAGGCGGTGCTGGCTGCATCCGGACAGGACATCCCTGCCGTAGCTGCCGAGTAAATTCGCATTTTCGGTGCCCTAAGCGCACCCATTCTGGGAGGAATGATATGCCTAAAGACAGTGGTATCGGTGCCAGCTCAAAGCGGCGCGAAGACGTGCGGTTCCTGACGGGACGCGGTCGTTATACTGCCGACATCCAACTTCACGGCCAAACCTACGCCGCCTTTGCCCGCTCGATCCACGCCCATGCGCGGATCGTGTCGATTGACACATCGGCAGCCGAGGCGATGGAGGGCGTGCTTGCCGTATTCACCGGGGCGGATTTCGCCGCGGTTGGCGGAAACCCCGCAGGCTGGCTGATCCAAAGCCGCAACGGCGAAGCGATGAAGGAACCAAAGCGCCCCGTTCTGGCCCATGGCAAAGTGCGCCATGTCGGTGATGCCTATGCCGCCGTTATCGCCGAAACGCCCGAAATCGCCCGCTCTGCCGTCGAAGCGCTGGATGTGGTGTTCGAAGAGCTTCCCGCCATCGTCGATATGGCCGCTGCCGTCGCAGACAGCACGAACCGCGTGCATGACGAAATTTCCGATAACATCTGCTACGATTGGGGCTGGATCGAAGACAACCGCGCGGCCGTTGACGCCGCCTTCAAAGCCGCCCCGCATGTGACCAGCCTGAAGCTGATCAATAACCGTCTTGTGCCCAATGCGATGGAACCCCGCGCCTCCATTGGCGTCTATGATCCGGGGACTGAGGATTACAAACTTTACACCACCAGCCAGAACCCGCACCTCACGCGCCTGCTCATCGCCGCCTTCGTGATGGGCATCCCAGAGCATAAACTGAACGTCATCGCCCCTGATGTCGGCGGCGGCTTTGGATCGAAAATCTACCACTACGGCGAAGAGGCGCTGGTTCTGGCGGCATCGCGCCGCATTGGTCGCCCGGTGAAATGGGTGGCAGATCGGTCCGAATCGTTCCTGACCGATGCGCATGGCCGTGATCATGTGACCACTATCGAACTTGCTACCGACAAACAGGGTAACTTCCTTGCCCTGCGCACCGAAACTTTGGCCAATGTCGGTGCGTATCTGTCGAACTTCGCCACAGTCACGCCCACTTTCCTGCACGGCACGCTGATGGCTGGCCCCTACAAAACCCCGCTGGTCTATGTGAACGTCAAAACCGTGTTCACCAACACTGCGCCCGTCGATGCGTATCGTGGGGCAGGGCGGCCAGAGGCCACCTATTCGATTGAACGTGTGGTTGATAAAATGTGCCGCGAGCTGGGCCTTGATCCGGTGGCAGTGCGCCGCCAAAACTTCATTCAGCCGGACCAATTCCCCTACCAAACGCCCGTCGGCTTGGTCTACGACACCGGAAACTATGGTGCCACGCTGGATAAGTTGATGACGCTTGGCAATGTGTCAGGCTTTGAGTCCCGCCGCGCCAAAAGTGCTGAAAACGGTAAACTGCGCGGCTTTGGCCTGTCCACTTGGGTGGAAGCCTGCGGTATCGCGCCATCGGCTCTGGTGGGTGCCCTTGGTGCCCGCGTCGGCCTTTATGATGCGGCAACCGTGCGGGTAAACCCCACGGGCAACATCTCGGTCATGGTCGGCGCGCACAGCCACGGCCAAGGCCATGAAACCGTCTTCGCCCAAATCGTAGCGGATAAGTTGGGCATCCCCGAAGCGAACATTGACATCGTGCATGGCGATACGTCCAAAATCCCGTTCGGCATGGGCAGCTACGGCTCGCGGAGCCTCGCAGTTTGCGGATCAGCGATGGACAAAGCCCTTGATAAAGTCATCGCCAAAGGTAAGAAAATCGCCGCCCATATGCTGGAAGCGGCCGAAGGTGACATCATCTTCGCCGATGGCAAGTTTTCAGTAACTGGCACTGACAAGGCGAAAACCTTCGGCGAAATCGCCTTTTCCGCCTATGTGCCGCACAATTACCCACTGGCCACGCTGGAACCGGGCTTGGAAGAAACCGCCTTCTACGATCCCGCCAACTTTACCTATCCTGCCGGCGCCTATGGCTGCGAGGTTGAAATTGATCCCGACACAGGCCGCGTGGAAGTTGTATCCTTCACCTGCGCCGACGATTTCGGCAATGTGATGAACCCGATGATCGTCGAGGGCCAAGTGCACGGCGGCGTCGCCCAAGGCATCGGGCAGGCGCTGCTCGAAGGCTGCACTTACGATGATAACGGCCAGCTTCTGTCGGGCAGTTACATGGATTACACCATGCCCCGCGCCGATGATCTGCCGATGTATACGGTTGATCACAGCTGCATCACGCCCTGCACCCACAACCCGCTTGGCGTCAAAGGCTGTGGTGAGGCGGGGGCCATCGGATCACCGCCAGCCGTGGTCAACGCGGTCATCGACGCGCTGCAACGTGGCGGCCATACCCGCATCACCCATATCGACATGCCCCTGACGCCGTCGCGCGTTTGGGCAGCGATCAACGCGTAAACGAAGGGAAAAGCACATGTATAACTTCGACTTCGTAAAACCTGGCAATATCGCAGATGCGGCGAAAGCCTTGGCCACAGACGGCGCGCAAGCATTGTCCGGCGGCCAAACCCTTGTGCCGACGATGAAGCAACGCTTGGCATCGCCGTCAGTTCTGGTCAGCCTGACGGGCATTCCAGAAATGAAAGGCGTCTGCATGGCCGATGATGGCGTGTCGATCGGTGCGGCCACAATTCACCAAACCGTCGCCACGGATGCAGCGAAATATTACCCAGCGCTGGCAAAGCTTGCTGGCGGCATCGGCGATCCGGCTGTGCGCAACCGGGGTACACTTGGCGGGTCACTCGCCAACAACGATCCTTCCGCCTGCTACCCGTCGGCCGTGCTAGGGTCCGGCGCCACCGTCCACACCAACAAACGCAAGATCAAGGCCGATGACTATTTTCAGGGCATGTTCACCACCGCCCTGAAAGACGGTGAATTCATCACCTCAGTCACCTTCCCGGTCCCACAAAGGGCGGCTTACGTCAAGTTCGACCAACCCGCATCCCGCTTTGCCCTGACGGCGGTGTTTGTCGCCAAATACGCAGATGGCGTGCGCGTGGCCGTTACCGGGGCCGCCGAAAATGGTGTGTTCCGCTGGACGGAGGCTGAGGCCGCACTCACCGCAAACTTCGCAGCCTCAGCAATCGCAAACCTGACTGTGCCCTCCAAAGGCATGATCAGCGATCTGCACGGCACATCCGCCTACCGCGCCAATCTGGTCAAGGTGCTGACAGGCCGCGCCGTTACCGCAGCGTAAAGCGCCGCAATAAGCATCAATCAAAGCCCTCCGGCCATCCGGGGGGCTTTGTCATGGCCGCGTCACTTTAACCCGCTACTGCATTGTTGAAAGAACCAGATATCCGGGGGGTTGCGCACCGCAAAACGCCAGATATAATTTAGCTTATAAAAGACACCAACCAAGGTGGAATTTAGTGGCACCGTGAAAGCGAAAGGTAAGACCTTTGGGGATTGAGGGTGATTTCAGATCGGTATTCGTGCGTGAACCCGCAGTTTTGCGGCATTACCCGGCCCTTGTCTTAAACGCCGATTATCGCCCGCTGTCCTATTACCCGCTTTCCTTGTGGCCGTGGCAAGAGGCAGTGAAAGCCGCCTTCCTGAACCGCGTCACCATCGTGGCCGAATACGAACAGGTCGTGCGCAGCCAACGATCCGAACTTCGAATACCTTCGGTCGTCGTGCTGAAAGACTATGTGAAACCCCAAAAGCGCGTAGCCTTCACGCGCTTTAATCTTTTTCTTCGGGACCAGTTTTGTTGCCAGTATTGCACCGCCAAGGGCGACCTAACGTTTGATCACGTCCTGCCCCGGTCTCGCGGTGGCATTACATCGTGGGACAACGTTGTCGCCGCCTGTTCGCCGTGCAACCTGCGCAAAGGGTCGAAAACGCTAAAGCAATCCGGCATGCATCTTGCCCGCATGCCCCGCGTGCCGTCGGCCGAAGAAATGCAGGCCCACGGCCGAAAATTCCCTCCTAACCATCTGCATGACAGCTGGTTAGACTACTTGTATTGGGATGCTGAACTCGACGCGTGATCAGAAACGTAAGTTTTTAGCCTGTTACCCGTCATAAAACTGTTACATGGAATGGCATCTTCCGTGCGCCTTCACCTCAGGCTACACGAAGTTGCATCTCTATAATCTGACGGAGGCCCGTTTTGGTTTCAATTTACGTAGCAGCTCTGCACCTGACAGCCGCCCTTGTTTGCGGGGCCATCATCGGCTCTGAGCGCCAAATGCGCCAACGCATGGCGGGCCTGAGGACCAACGCGCTGGTAGCTTTGGGGGCTGCAGGCTTTGTCACGTTCTCCTCCCTCTACCCAAACGAGGTGAGCCAGACCCGGGTCGCGGCCCAAGTCGTATCCGGTATCGGCTTCCTCGGCGCGGGCATCATCTTTCGTGATGGCTTCAACGTTCACGGCCTGAACACCGCCGCCACCTTGTGGTGCTCCGCTGCAGTTGGCTTGATCTGTGGTGCAGGGGCACTTCCCCTGGCGGCCCTGCTCACTGGCCTCGTGGTTTTCATTAACCTCGGTCTGCGCCCCTTGGTCAAATTCTTGAAACGCAAGACCAATGCGGGTGTGCCCATCATGCGCAGCTTCCGCATTGATGTAGCCTGCCAGCCCGCACAAGAAGCCGAAACCCGCAGCCTGATCCTGCGCACCCTTGGCTTCGGTGGCCTGCACATGATCGAAATGGAAGCCAAACCCGGTGATAGCGACACGGTCGAAATCAGCGCCCTCATCAACGGTGAAGGCATGGTCGACCAGATCATCGAACAATCCGCCACCCGTCTGGCCGCTGAGCCCGGCCTGCGCCGCGTGCGCTGGCATCTGCAAGACGAGGGTTGACAGCCGCCCTTGGCCGCGTTTCCTATGCAGCCTGTCCTGGATGCTAGACTTCGCATCAACAAGCCGCTAGTAACCGCTTCGTTAGCGCTAACAATGCCGATGCCAATTTCTAAAACCGGAGAATTACCCAATGGTTTCACGTGTTATTCCAGTTGAAACCTTCGATCTTGTGATTTTTGGTGCCACCGGCGATCTGGCCCATCGCAAAATCCTGCCCGGTCTCTATCGCCGCTTTCTTGCGGGCCAAATACCGGCTGAAAGCCGCACCATCGGTGCCGCGCGGAGCGTGATCACCAGCGAAGACTTCCGCACCACCATCGACGAACCCATCGCCGAATTCGTCCCCAAATCCCGGCAAGACCCTGCTGCCATCGCGCAATTCTTGGCCCAGCTTCACTACATTCCGATTGATGCCAAGGGCGAAGGCGGCTGGCCGGCGCTACGCGATCTGGTCCGCCCGAATGTGGTGAAAGCCTTCTATTTCTCGGTAGCGCCTTCGCTGTTTGGCGACCTTGCCGAACGCCTGCACCAGCACGGCATCGCTGATGCCACTTGCCGCATCGTCGTCGAAAAGCCCTTTGGGCGCGATCTTGCATCCGCACATGCTTTGAACCAAAGTCTTGCGGCCCATTTCTCGGAGCAACAGATTTACCGCATCGACCACTACCTTGGCAAAGAAACCGTACAAAATCTGATGGCCGTGCGGTTCGCCAATATCCTGTTCGAGCCTATCTGGAAGGCGCAATATATCGACCACGTGCAAATCACCGTGGGTGAAACTGTGGGTGTAGAAGGCCGCGGTGCGTATTACGATACTTCCGGTGCCATGCGCGATATGGTGCAAAACCACATGATGCAGCTGCTGTGTCTCATTGCCATGGAACCGCCCTACCACTTTGATCCCAACGCCGTGCGCGATGAAAAGCTGAAAGTTATCCGCGCGCTCGATCCGGTTGAACCAAAGGATATCGTGCGTGGACAATACCTCGCGGGGGGCGGGCAGGGCAGCTATATCGAGCATAGTGAAAATCCTGATAGCCGCACCGAAAGCTACATCGCCATGAAGGTCGGCATTTCGAACTGGCGCTGGAAGGGCACGCCCTTTTATCTGCGCACCGGCAAACGCCTGCGGTCGCGTGCGTCAGAAATCGCCATCACCTTCAAAGCGCCCCCGCATTCGATTTTCGATAACCCGGGCGGCATTCACGAAAACGTTCTGGTCATTCGCTTGCAACCGAACGAAGGCATGACTCTGACCGTGATGATCAAGGAGCCTGGTCCGGGCGGCATGCGCCTGACAGAGGTTCCTTTGGACATGTCTTTCGCCGATGCCCTTGGCGGTGATCTGGCTGATGTGCCGGACGCCTATGAGCGCCTGATCATGGACGTAATCCGTGGCAACCAAACCCTGTTCATGCGCGGTGACGAGGTAGAGGCCGCCTGGGCCTGGACCGATCCTATCATCAACGGCTGGGAAGCGCGGGGCGACAAACCGCGCGGCTATCAGCCCGGATCCAATGGCCCTGACGATGCGTTAATGCTGATGCACCGCGATGGCCGCAGGTGGAGGGAGATCAAGGAATGATATTTTCTGAATATCCAGACCGCGAAATGATGATGTTGGGCCTCGCCAATATTTTGGCAGGCGAGCTTGCCGATTTCACCCGCCGCGAAGGCCGCGCCAGCTTTTGCGTGCCCGGCGGCACCACGCCGGGGCCTATATTCGACACGCTGTCTGGCGTCGATCTGGAATGGGATAAAATCGCCGTCTTTCTGAACGACGAACGTTGGGTGCCGGATACCAACCCCCGCTCCAACACGGCGCTGATCCGCCAACGCCTGATCCGGGGCCGTGCTGCAAATGCCAACCTGATCCCGCTTTTTGCAGATACAGCACAGCCCGAAGACAGCCTTGATATCCTGTCGGATGGTATCGC
>JACMNW010000124.1 GCA_014378345.1 Pseudorhodobacter sp.
GCCATTACAGCTATCTGAAAATCGCCGAGGGCTGCAATCACGCCTGCAAATTCTGCATCATCCCGGATATGCGCGGCAAACTGCAATCCCGCCCGGCGTTCGCGGTGATGCGGGAGGCGGAAAAGCTGGTGCAGGCCGGGGTGAAGGAACTGCTGATCATAAGCCAGGACACTTCCGCCTACGGCGTCGATATCAAACACGCGACAGACCGGGGTCACCGCGCCAATATCACCGACCTTGCCCGCGATCTGGGGTCGCTTGGGGCTTGGGTCCGGCTGCATTACGTCTATCCCTACCCGCATGTCCGTAATCTGATCCCGCTGATGGCCGACGGGCTGATTTTGCCCTATCTCGACATTCCGTTCCAACATGCCGACCCGGGCGTTCTGCGCCGCATGGCCCGCCCCGCCGCCGCCGCCCGCACGCTGGATGAAATTGCTGCGTGGCGGGAGGTCTGCCCAGATATCACCCTGCGGTCGACCTTCATTGTCGGTTATCCGGGTGAGACGGAGGCCGAGTTTCAAACCCTGCTGGATTGGATGGACGAAGCGCAGTTGGACCGCGTGGGTTGTTTTCAGTATGAAAACGTCGCCGGGGCACGCTCAAACGCCTTGCCGGATCATGTTCCCGCCGAGGTGAAGCAGGAAAGATGGGATCGGTTTATGGAAAAGGCACAAGCGATATCTGAGGCGAAGCTGGCCCAGAAAGTTGGAAAAGTGCTAGAGGTGATCGTGGACGAGGTGGATGCAGAGGGCGCCACCTGCCGCACCAAGGCCGACGCGCCGGAGATTGATGGGAACTTGTTCATTGATGAGGGTTTTGAGGAGCTGCTGCCGGGGGATCTATTGCAAGTTGACATAGATGAGTCTGGTGCCTACGATTTGTGGGGTAATATAGCAAAAAATGATTTGGAAATTAAATGAAATCCTTGTTTTTTATATTTGGTATTGTTTTCTCCACGACGGTCGCCCTGCATAATTCAGCACAGGCGGAACCGCAGTTTATATTCTCAGATGATGTGGCTCAGGGCGTGAGAAAAAATATATCTATTGGAGTTCAAGCGGGTGAAGATTTCTTCAAGACGCGGCTTGGAATTATCTTTTCAAAATCATTCTCAGTTGTTGCTTCAAACACCGATAGTTTTCGAAAACGCAATGTCCCTGCAAAATTCTATGACTCAAACTGCAATGGTGGATACGCAAACCCTAGGTTTTTCGTGATTTGCGCCGAGAGCGAGTCTTTTAATCGCAATCAGTTTGCTGGAGGACTTGATGTTCAACAAAGAGTTATCTCGTTACATGAATACGTTCATGTCTTGCAGTTTGAATTTACAAAGATCAGCGCCGAACCGGCTTGGTTCCAGGAAGGGTTTGCCGAGCACGTTGTTCTTTTATACAAAGAGAAATTGGGAATTACTAACAAAAAACAGGAACTCGCATGGCAGCGGGGCCTTGCAAGAACACTTAAATACAGCCTCGAGCAACTTGAGGGTCGGGACCGGTTTAATAAATCGGATAAGTCTGTTAGTGCAGGTATGATTGCAATCGCGGATTTGGAAGGACGTTCAGGATTTCAAGCGTTTTCCACATATTATCGCTTGCGGGGCAAAGGTGTTTCTTGGAAAAAGGCATATGAGCAAGCGTTTGGGGTCACTACAAAAGAATTCTATGCCGGATTGCAACTTTAACGGAAATTATTTGGCGGGGGTTGCCCCGCTGCCTGATGCGATGGCGGGTTGAACCCGACACGCCCCCCCCCCACAAAACCTCAAAGCATATCCCACACTAACCTGCGTGCTGCGCACATCCTTGAACACATCCCCAGTTGATATCTCGGCTGACAGGCTCCCCAGCCCGACCATAACCGCCACGCCAATCGCCACATTCCCCTCATCGAACGACCCCACCCCATTTACGTCTGCCTCTAACCTCGCCCGGTTGCCCGATGCCTAGACATGGGGCACAAGCCCGGTTGCGCCCATCGGAGCCTCGACGCGCAGGCTGGCGGAGCCGGACCAGAAACGGGTGTTTCCTGCGCTGGTGCCGTGGGCCGCGGTTTCCTCGGTATACCCAGCAACACTGACGCCCGGCGTTAGCAGAACCGCCCCCAACTGCCAGCGACCGGACATTTGAAACGCAGCCATCACCCGGCTTGCCGCGACATTATTACCGTCCAGACCATAGCGCGGGGGGGTGTAACCTAGGTGGCCGTCAAGCAGCAGTACTGACAAAGGGCAGGCCGAAATACACCCCCGACGCTGTTGCGAGAATGATTGTGCCAGCTGTGCAACAATCGTTGGGGCGGCCGATCTTAGCAGTTTTCCGCAATGCGCTTGTTCCCCACGTCCCTTGCCCTGCGCACCGCGCTGCCTATCTTTACCTCATGGAAGACACCCGCGTACTGTACAACGACAGCTGCCCGGTTTGTAGCATCGAGATTGAAGCCTACCGCAGGCGCGCGGTCCAAGACGGTTTGCCGCTGCAGTTTGATACACTGGACCAAGCAGCACGGTGGGGCATCCCCCCCGATCAGGCGGCGCGCAGGTTGCATGTGTTGCACAGGGGGCAGGTCTTGTCCGGCGTGCCCGCTTTTCGTGCACTTTGGGGGGAAATGCCACATTTGCAATGGCTAGCGCGGTTGACAGGGCGTCCGTTCATCGGGGCGGCGGCGGTTACGCTTTACGATCAGATTTTGGCCCCGGTTCTATATTGGATGCACCTGCGCCGCCAAAGGCGAGGTTGACCAAACCAGCAACTTGACACGAACATTTCCAAAATGCCGCAAAAGTGATACACTTTTCCCGGCAGGCAAAGACCTGCACATAAGGGAAAGGACTTTATCATGGATGTCTCTCGTGGGTTTTTGATAATGGGTTCACTTTATCTGTTGGTTGGCATCGTTTTTGGCGGCTACATGGGGGCCTCGGGCGATCACTCCCTTTTTCCAGTGCATGCTCATATCAACCTGCTTGGCTTTACGTTGATGACTGTGTTTGGGCTGGCCTACCGACTGCTGCCGGCATTGACTGAAGGCTGGATGGCGCGGGCGCATTTCTGGCTGCATCAGATCGGCGTTTTTGCGCTGCTTGTGGCGCTGTTTCTGATGATGTCCGGCCGGGTTGCCGAAAGCTCCGTTGGTCCGTTCATGCCAGTCTTTGAAGGACTGATTCTGCTTGGGGCGATCATCTGGGCCGGAAATCTGATGCGAACGCGGTTCTGACGCCGCATGACGGCCAGATCGCGGCGGTGCCGCGGCTTGGCCAGCATTTAGCCAAACAAAATCGCCAGCCACGCCACGCCGCCTGCAATAGCCGTAACGGCGACGACCGCTGATCCGCAATCCTTGATCTTGCCTGCGCGGGGGTCTTGCTTGGTTGAGATATAGTCAACTGTCTCTTCCAGCGCGGTGTTGATCAATTCTGCGGCCAGCACCAGCAAACCCAACGCAAGGATCAAGGCCCGCTCGCCCCCGGTCAGGTCAAGCACCAGCGTCAATAACACGGACAGGATGTTCACAACCGTCCATTGCCGAATGGACTTTTCTGACGCCCACGCGGCACACCAGCCCTGCCAAGACCAGCGCGCAGTGTTGCCGATGCGCATAACCTCTGCCTTCAACCAATTCATATCCTGCCCCCGTTTTGGCAAACTGTAGCGGTGCCTATGCACTTCTTCTAGGTAAAACCCGCCGAGGTTAAGACTGGCATTCACCTGTTTGAAAATATCCCCGCCGGAGGCATCTTCCTTTCGCCAAAGCCAGCCAAGTGAGATGAGTATTTGCACGAAAAAGAAGCCGTCAGTTGCGCAGTCTTGCCGCCATCTGGCGCACCACCGCTTGGCGCTGCGCATTGGGCGGGTGGCTGCCTAGAAACTGATCACCGGGGTCGGGCAGGCGCGAAAAGAAAGCGGCCCCCCGTACTGGATCGTAGCCTGCAAGAAAAGCGATTTCGGTACCCAGCGCGTCGGCTTCCAGTTCAAAGTCTTTCGAATAGACCCGCGCGCCGAATTCTGCGCCGAATTTGGTTGCGTTGCGCACTTCGTCGGGGCCCGCACCGGAGGATTGCGCCAAAACTGCCGCCAGAACGGCTGTTGTTTGTTCAGCGTCTGCGCGCTTTGTGATGTGGCCCAGGATATGGTGCGACGCCTCGTGTCCCATTACGAAGGCTATTTCATCGGCGTTACGGGCATCTGCAATCAGCGCGATGGTGAACACGACGATGGGCCGCCCGGTTTTATCGACCGTCTGAAACGCGTTTGGCGGCTGGGTGACACGGGCATCAACGAAAATCTGTAAATCGCAGTTCACCCCGCGCGTTCGGTCACGGCACAGCTTTTCGGCCATCGGTTCGACCCGTTCAATTACAGCCACAAAGCTTTCAACAGCCTGTTGTGGCGTGGGTTGGGGGTCAGTTTGTGCGGCCTCTGGTCGTTGCAGTGGCACGCTTTTGGGCGCGAAACCATCCGCGCAACCCGTTATCAACAGCACCGCTGCCAGAAGTGCCTTGCCCTGCATCGACCGCGCGCCCCAAATTCGGTGACTTGTTTCCACCAAAGTAGCAAAGTTGCCCCCAAAGGCCACCCCCGGTCACGGCAAGTTCACTGCCCTTCGTGCAAAGGGCTTGAGCCTGCGCCGCTGCAGCCCTACCTTTGCGTGATGTTTACCATCGAGCATGATTTTGACGCGACCATAATCACCCTTGTGGATGAGGGCGGCAGGCCTTTGCAAGAAGACGTGATCATCGAGGCGTTTGAAGATTGTATCACGATCACGCAGGTAGACCCGCGCAGTGATACGCCGTTGCGCCTGACCCTTTCGCTTGCACAGGTGGCCGATCTTGCGGCTGCGCTGAACCTGCCCGAAGGCAGCTACCGCATAGCACCGAAACCGCGTTGACGCATTTGCAGCATAAGTGGATACCGGTCATACACTTCGGAAATACGCCAAAACAAACGGTCAGATCGCTTAAATCGATCTAGAGGCGCGAAAGCACCAGGCCCGCCGCAACCAACCCTGCCGATGCGATGCGTTGTGGGGTTAGTGCCTGCAACGGCAGGCCGAACAAGCCATTGCCATCCAAGACCAGAGCCATGCCCATTTGCCCCAGGATCAGGGCGGCCATGGTCGACACGACCCCCAAAGTGGAGACGCCCCAGAGCACGGCGGAGACGTAAAATGCGCCCAGTAAGCCGCCGAGTAACTGCCATCCCGGCGTGACGGCCAACTTTGCAAAGGTTTGCGGGCCGTCAAACAGCAGCGTCAGCGCGATCAGCAGGACAAGACCTACGCCGAAAGAAACCGCCGCCGCCCCAATCGGGCTGCCCAGACTTCGGCCAAGGGCTGCGTTGATAGAGGCTTGGGTGGCAAGGGCCACGCCCGCGATAACGACAATGATCAGGGCA
>JACMNW010000125.1 GCA_014378345.1 Pseudorhodobacter sp.
ACATGAACACGATGATCGCCCTGGAGCGCACCCGTTACACCAACTTCCACTCGTTCGTCCTGCCCGCCTTGCGCTTCATGCAGAAGAAGGGTGTGAACGTGCACTACGACACCAAGATCTCGGATGTCGATTTCAAGGCGGAGCCCGGCGCCGAACACAGCTGGATCGAGCGCATCCACCTTGAGACGGGGAGTGGCGGGCCCAAGCCCTCAATCCCGGTGCGCGACACCGACCTCGTCTTCCTGACCATCGGCTCGATCGTCAGCAACGCGTCGTTTGGCACCCATGACAGCCCGGTAGACAGACCCGCGGTTGACGGCGAGAGCCTGGGCGGTGCGTGGACGCTATGGAAGAAGATCGCCGCCAAGCAGCCCGATTTCGGCCGCCCCGACCAGTTCCTGCGCGATGTCTCAAAGTCCACGATGATGACCTTCACCGTCACACTCCGCGGTGGGCTGTTCCAACGCAAGTTCGAGTGGTTGGTGGAGCGCCAGATGGGCCGACAGAGCCCCTTGCCGCTCACGGCGTCACCGTGGATCCTGCACCTCCACACCTACCGCCAGCCTTTGTTCCCCGACCAACCGCGCGACACGTGCGTCATCTGGGTGACAGCGCTGGGCAGCGACCGCATCGGCAAGTTCGTCAAGAAGACAATGACCGAATGCACGGGCCGCGAGATCCTGGAAGAGTTGTTGGGTCATCTGCAATTCGACCACGACGAGGGGGAAAAAGCCGAGATGCTCAACAGCTCCACCTGCATCCCCTGCTTGTTACCCTATAGCACCAGTCAGTTTCTGGGCAGAGCCGTGGGCGACAGACCGGCAGTGGTGCCGGCGGGCTCAATGAACTTCGCATTCCTCGGGCAGTTCGTGGAGATTCCCGACTGCATTGTCTATACCACGGAGTACAGCGTGCGGGGCGCGATCCATGCCGTGAAGCATTTCGTCCAGCCGTCGCTGGAGGTTCCGCCCATGTATTTCGGTCAGCACCACCCGCTCACGGTCATTGCGGTTGCGCGCGCTTTGGCCCGCTAGGGACCGGCCCCGTTGATATGCTTGAGGCTTCTCGGCCGGCCGTGAAGCGGGTGGCTCGTTCATCGTCATTCGCCCGACAGCCTACTTCAGCGATCTGACCGATCGGGCGTTCGGGTCGGTGCAGAAAAACGGACAACACACGGTCGTCGGAGCCAGATCGCATCGCATCAACCCGGTCGATGGCGCGGACGTGGCCGCGTTCATCGTCGAATGAATCAGCGACCCCACGAAAGCCGATCGAGAGCACCTTGTTGGGGGGCCGGATGCAATCACCTTTCGTGAGATCGGAATGCCCGCCGCCGAAGTCATCGGGAGGCCGGACACGTTGAAAATCCGGAAGATTCCCCTTTGGTCTTTGCGGCTTGCCGCTGCGCTGGCCTCGACGGCGGGTTTGGTCTTTCGTGGGCGACGGCGATCTGCGGTCATGCTCCAGTGGATGATCTGGTCAGACACTCATGACGCCGTAGCGCCCGCCTGTGGTAATCAGCGACTCCACGACGTGTATTGTGCCAAACGTGACGCTGGGCTGCGGAATAGCAATGATGTTGGTGGCTGATTTATGAGGTGCCAATGAACCTTCACCGATGCGAGGTGTTTGCAATAAATCGTCTGTCCGGGGCCGCCAGCCATGCATCTGAGCAGTCGGTTCAAGGGAAACCCTGCTTTTCTTGGCAATGACGGCAGCCCTCAACTTCCCACTCCTTCACGACATCACAGCGCCCGCCTTCGGATCCCCTTCGCTGTCACTGATTCAGATCAGTTCTGTCCAATCCGCTGCCTGCTACCGTGCCAGCACGTCATCAATCGAACACGCGCTTCAGGTCCGCCCCGTTTCGCGAAATGTCGCCCAAGGCGTAGGGAACGGTCGAGGACAGTCGAAAGAGAGGCTTTGCGACTTTGCACCGCTGCTCCACGGAACGCATGTGCACAATGCCGCTTCGCGGTTCAGTCTGTTCGGTTCTTCCGCAAAAGGTTGTCCTGTAGGCGGCGGTCAGCACGTTTGCTTGGCTCAGAGCATTTAGAGGTGTTTTCGTGACTGACCCAGAGTCCTCTGCCCGCAAAGCGGTCTTACCATTCGTACTCTTGGCCGCGTTGGCTTTGGTGGTTGCGGGGGCGGTCTGGTGGGTGACGCGCCCCGGCCCGTTGCTGATCCAAGGCGAAGTAGCCGCCCCGCGCGTCGATGTGTCAGCCCGCGTGTCTGGCCGGGTCGCCGAGGTGACGGCTGATCTTGGCCACAGAGTCGAGGCGGGCGTGGGGTTGGTGACGCTGTCCAATCCGCAGCTTGTCACCGCACATGCCGCTGCGGCGGCGGGGCTGAGGGTGGCGCGCGCGTCCAAAGCGGCGGCGGGGGCGACCAGGCCGGAGTTGATCCGCGTGCGCGAGGCTGACCTGGCACTGGCGCAGGCTGACCTGGTGCTCGCGCAAGAGCAGATCGCCCGTGACAC
>JACMNW010000126.1 GCA_014378345.1 Pseudorhodobacter sp.
ACCATCACCACATCGGCGCCGTTTAGGCCTGCGCGCATGTCGTCGAAGACTTCGCAGCCGAATTCATTCACGCCTGCGGGCATCAGGGTGGGGGGGCCGATCAGGCGGATGCGGTTTTCCATTTTTCCAAGCAATATCAGGTTGCTGCGAGCGACGCGGGAATGGGCGATGTCGCCGCAGATGGCGACGGTCAGGCGTTGGATGCGGCCCTTGGCGCGGCGGATGGTCAGGGCATCGAGCAAGGCTTGGGTTGGGTGTTCGTGGCGGCCGTCACCTGCGTTGAGCACAGCGCAGTTGACTTTGCTGGCGAGCAGATTGACGGCACCGGAGGAGGGGTGGCGCACGACCAGCAGGTCGGGGTGCATGGCGTTCAGGGTGAGGGCGGTGTCAATCAGGGTCTCGCCTTTTTTGACGCTGGAATGGGCGACGGACATGTTCATGACGTCTGCGCCGAGGCGTTTGCCTGCCAGTTCAAACGACGCTTGGGTGCGGGTGGAGGATTCGAAGAACATGTTGATCTGGGTTAGGCCCGCCAAAGCGTCAGACTGTTTGACGGTGCGGCGGTTCAGATCGACGTATTTGTCGGACAGGTCCAGAATGGTGCGGATTTCATCGGGGGCGAGGTGTTCGATGCCCAGAAGGTGACGGGCGCGGAAGGTCATAGGCGGCTCCACTGGCATGGTCTTTGGGCGCTTATAGAAAGGTGGGGGGATCGGGGCAAGCCGGGTTGTTCCTTTGTGCTTGGGCGAATAGCGTCGGGCTATGGGAATCGATCCGGCATATGAGGCACCTGAGGCTTGGCATGCGGCGCTGGCGGCGTTGGCTTGGCAGGTGGATTTGGGGGTCGGCGATGTGATCGGGGATCACCCGGTCAACCGGTATGAATTGGTTGAGGCGGCGGTTGTGGCGCAGGTGGAGATGCCGGTTAAGGCCGTTCTGGTGGCTGTTGCGCCGTCTGGCGATGGGGCGGTTGCGGCGGCGAAGGCGGCTGCCGGGGCGGCGGGGTCTTTAGGGGATTTGCGCGCTGCTTTGGCGGCGTTTGAGCATTGCGAGATCAAGCAAGGAGCGCGCTCGCTGGTGTTTGGTGATGGCAACCCCGCCGCGCGGGTGCTGATCTTGGGCGAAGCGCCGGGCAGCGAAGAGGACCGCGAGGGGCGGCCTTTTGTCGGTGCTGCGGGGCAGTTGCTGGATAAGATGTTTGCGGCGATTGGGTTAAGTCGCACAGCGGTTGCAGCGCGCGAGGCGGTGTATATCACCAATGTGATGCCATGGCGGCCGCCGCAGAACCGTGACCCCTCAGTGGAAGAAATCGCCATGATGCGGCCGTTTGTGGAGCGGCATATTGCGCTTATCAACCCGGATGTGATTGTTTTGATGGGGAATACGCCTTGTGCGGCAATCCTTGAAAAGCGCGGGATATTAAAGCTACGCGGGATTTGGGCAGAGGCTTTGGGCAAGCCGGTGCTGCCGATGGCGCATCCGGCGTATTTGCTGCGCAACCCGATTGCAAAGCGAGAGGCTTGGGCAGATTTGCTGGCAATAAGGGGCAAGTTGGGATGAGTTTTCCTGTCGATATGGTCACGTTTCTGACGTTCGTGCCAGCCGCGCTTGCGCTGAACCTGACGCCGGGGGCGGATATGATGTTTTGCCTAGGGCAAGGGATGCGCGGTGGCTGGGGGTCGGCGATTGCGGCTGATCTGGGGATCGTGCTGGGTGGATTGGTGCATGTGACGGTTGCCGGATTGGGGCTTGGGGCGCTGGTTGGACAGTATCCGTGGCTGTTTGATGCGATCCGCTGGGTTGGTG
>JACMNW010000127.1 GCA_014378345.1 Pseudorhodobacter sp.
CGCTGCAACTGCCCACCCGATACCTGATGCGGATAGCGCCGCCCAATGTTTTCAGGGTCGGGCAAGCCCAACTTGCTAAACATAACCACCGCCCGCGCCTCGGCTTCGGCGCGTGTGGCTACACCGTGCTGCAAGGTTGCTTCAACCACTTGCGCCATCAGCTGCTTGGCCGGGTTAAATGCCGCCGCCGCTGATTGCGCCACATAGGTCACCTCGCGCCCGCGCAACGCCCGCAGGCCGACGACACCCCCTTTAAGAATATCGCGGCCTTTCAACCAAATCTCGCCCCCCGTGATGCGCACACCACCCCGACCGTAGGCCATTGACGACAATCCGATAGTCGATTTGCCCGCCCCGGATTCCCCAATAAGACCCAAGACCTTGCCCTTTTCGAGGGTCAACGAAACGCCATCAACCAGCGTAATATTGCGCGGTTTTTCGCCCGGTGGGTAAGACGTAGCTTCTATCTTAAGATTCTTGATATCAAGCAATACCTCGCTCATCCCCGGCCCCCTTTCAGCGATGATGTCCGGTTCAAAATCCAGTCAGCCACAAGGTTCACCGATATCGCCAGCGTTGATATCGCCACCGCAGGCACCAACGCCGCCGGAATGCCGTAAACAATGCCTTCCTTATTTTCCTTCACAATGCCACCCCAATCCGCCAAGGGGGGCTGCACGCCAAGCCCAAGGAAAGACAGGGTCGAAATGAACAACACCATAAAAATAAACCGCAGCCCCATTTCCGCCACCAACGGCGACAGCGCATTTGGCAAAATCTCGCGGAAAATGATCCAACCCTGCCGCTCGCCGCGCAGCCGCGCTGCCTCGACATAATCCATCACTGTGATGTCAACAGCGACCGCACGGGAAAGACGAAACACCCGCGTTGCATCCAACAACCCCATCACCAGGATCAACACAGGCAATGTCACAGGCAGTACAGACAGCACCACCAAAGCCGATATCAGGGATGGAATCGACATCATCAAATCCACCCAGCGTGACAGACCCTGATCCACCCAGCCGCCTTTTACCGCTGCCAAAAATCCAAGGCTGCACCCGATACTGAACGACAAAATCGTCGCCGCAGTCGCGACAAAGATCGTCGTCCGCCCGCCATAGATCATCCGGCTCAACAAATCGCGCCCGATGCTATCGGTGCCCAACAAATGCGTGCTCGACCACGGCCCCCAACTGTCGCCCGCTATTTCAGCCATGCCGTAGGGGGCGATAAACCCCGCAAAGACTGCCGCCAGAAAATACGTGCTGGTTAGCACCAGCCCAATCAGTGCCGCCAAAGGAATGCGCGTCATTTTGGGTGCCTTAATCTTGGATTTGCCAGAATAGACACCACATCCGCCACGATGTTCAGCCCGATGTAAATCGCCGCAAATACCAATCCGCAGGCCTGCACCACCGGCACATCGCGCTTGGCCACGTGATCCACCAAATACTGTCCCATGCCGGGATAAACAAACACCACCTCAACAACCACCACGCCGACCACCAGATAGGCCAAGTTCAGCATGACCACGTTGACCACCGGTGCGATAGCGTTCGGAAAAGCATGACGCGCGATCACGGCAATTGGGCGCAACCCCTTCAATTCCGCTGTCTCGATGTAAGGCGATTGCATCACATTCAAAATCGCCGCCCGCGTCATCCGCATCATATGGCCCAGTACCACCAGCACCAAAACCAATACCGGCAATGAAATTGCGTACAGCTTGTCGCCAAAACTCATCCCATCGTTGATCGTAGCTAACGATGGCAGCAAGCGAAACTTAACCGACAAGACGTAGACCAGAATATAGCCCAACAAAAACTCTGGCACAGATACCGTGGCCAGCGTGACGGTCGAGATCAGTTTATCCGGCCACCTCCCGCGATACCGCACTGCAAGCAACCCCAGTGACACCGCAAGCGGTATCGAAATCACAGCCGCCCAGAATGCCAAAAACAGCGTATTTCCCAACCGCTTACCCATAGCATCGGCGATGTCTTGCCCGTTGGTCAGGGCGTGCCCCAGATCGCCGTGCAACACCCCACTTGCCCAAATCATATACCGCGTCAACGGCGGGTCATTCAGCCCCAGCTCTGCCCGCAAATTTGCCAGTGAAACCGGCGTCGCTGATTGTCCCAAAATGCTTTGCGCCACGTCGCCCGGCAATATCTGCGTGCCAATAAAAATCAACACAGACGCTGCCCAAAGCAAGACAAGGCCCAGCGCAATGCGCTGAGCCACCAGTTTCAGAATGGGGTGAACCATGGTTTATGCAAACCAGGTCTTGGCTGAAGCCCAGCCCCCCATCGCTTCAAAGTTTGGATCTTTCTCATAGCCCGCAATTTTATCGGTATGGGAATCGATAAAATCGTTGAACATCGGGCAGATCAGACCACTTTCTTCCTGCACAAACATCGCGATCTTGCTGTAAAGTTCGGTCCGCTTGGCAGTATCTGTCTCGGACCGTGCCGCGAGGATCATGGCATCCAGATCTTTGCTGATCGTGCGGGTGTCGTTCCAGTCTGCAGTCGACAAATAGGCTGTCGAATACATTTGGTCCTGCACCGGACGCCCGCCCCAATAGGCCGCACAGAACGGATTTACGTTCCAAACATCTGACCAATAGCCATCATCTGGCACCCGCTTAATTTCCAGCGTAATGCCGCAAGCTGCGGCAGATTGCTGGAACAGCGCCGCCGCATCAACGGCACCGGGGAAGGATGTGTCAGCCACGGTCAACACAATCGGGCTGCCGTCATGACCGGACGCCTTATAATGCTCGGCCGCCTTGACAGGGTCATATTCGCGCTGTGGCAGAGCTGTGAACAACGGATAGGCCGCATTAACCGGAATATCGTTGCCGATACCACCAAAGCCATCAAGAATCTTGTCCACCATTTCCTGCCGGTTGATTGCGTATTTCAACGCCATCCGCAGGTCTTTGTTGTCAAACGGTGCGGTGTTTGCAAACATGTTGAACACGTAAATACCACGGCCCGATACGTTTGATACCACAATGCCGGGTGATTGGCCCAGCAGCTTTGCCACTTTCGGGTCGATCCGGTTGATCATATCAACCTGCCCCGATTGCAGCGCCGATGTGCGCGCAGTTGCATCATTGATGACAAGGATTTCGACCCCGTCGTAATGGCCGCGTGTTGCATCCCAATCAGCAGGGTTTTTCTCAAACGTGTAACGTACGCCCGGCTCTGCGGTCAGTACTTTCCACGTGCCGGTGCCGATTGCCGCGTTTGGTGCGTCAACACCACCTTTTGGCTGCACAACCAAATGGTAATCCGACAACAGATACGGCAAGTCGGCATTGCCGCTGGCCAGCGTCAGCACAACGTCTTGACCGTCGGCTGCGATGCTTGCGATACCCTTCATAATCCCCAGCGCGCCCGACTTCGAATTTTCATCCGAATGCCGCTTGAACGTGGCCACCACGTCATCCACTGTCAGATCACTGCCATCGTGGAACTTTACACCTTGGCGGATGGTAAAGCGCCACTCGGTGCCGTCGGCATTTGCCGTCATCTTTTCTGCAAGACGCGGCTCGATCTGGCCGTCGGCCGTCACGTTAACAATTGTATCGCCCCATTGACGGTTGACCAGGAATGGAACCGGGCTGTCGGCAAGGCTTGGGTCAAGCGTGTCTGTCGACTCGCCGCCACCCCAACCCATGCGGAACATCCCACCTTTCTTAGGCTCGTCTGCCCGCGCCCCGTTTGGCAACAACGTTGTGCCCAGTGCTGCGGTCAGGCCAAATGCGGCTGTCCTGTTCAGAAATGACCGGCGGCTGATGCGCCCGCTGTCAATTTCCTCAAGCAGCAGTGCGAGTTGGTCTTTCATTTGATTCTCCCTTGGTGGTTTATTGATTGTTGGATCAAGGATGACCCATGTTTGACGCGTCCGTAAATCAATTTTTTCATCTTTTGGTATATTTGGCATTTTAAATCTGTGCCCGCGGTACCTCGCTGCGCCAATCGCGGGTAAAAACCTGCGAAGCACCTTCCCACGCCTCCAGATGCGCCGTCATAATCAGCGCTTCTTTGGTGCCAGTCATACGCGCCCATCCGGTCGTCCGCACTGCCCACGCGCCCCGCGCAAGGTTCTGAGAAAACTCGCAAAATGCCTCTGCACTTAGCGGATCATCAGGGTGCACTGACCAACACTCGGCCATCCGCTCACCTGTCACCAACCCGTGGCTCGCGTTCTCGACCAGCCCCGTTTCATCCACCACCACCAGTGCCACCGCACCCGTGATCAAATCCCGTTCCACCCGCCGTTCTGCATGGGGCTTGCGCGAAACCCTATGCGCCCAAGGCGTCGCCACCTCAGCCTCGGGCGGCAACCATTCATCACTTGCAACCCCAACGTGAACAGGCAAATCAAGAGAACCGCCCAGCAAAGTCAAAGTCGCAGCCTCCGTACTCGGCCATAGAAACGGCCAATAGGTGGTGGAAAGCGCCACCCGCAACCGATGCCCCGCCGCCAGACGGTAAGCCATCTGGTCCATGGTCAAAACAACTTCAAATGCCTGTCCCACCGGCACCGCCGTCGGATGCTCCATACTATCCCGGTGCCGCAGGTTCAGCATGCCATGACATATCCGCACCGAAGTCCCATCCGGTGCCACATCACACAACCGTGCCACCACAAAAGCAAACGGCTTGTCGCAAGTCATGCTCAAGCGCAGCACAGCCGCCCCAAGCAGGCTCAAATCCTCCGCCAAAACTGCCGTATCAAAACAAACCGACAGCGCGTCATCCGGGGCTTGATCCCCCGGCATTTCCGCGTTCAATCCCATCGGGAAAAACTCCCCCGCGTGCAGCCCCAAATGCTGCGGAGACTTCACCGCCACCGACAATGGCCGACCCAAACCGCCCAGCATACCGCCACCCGACAACGCCATGGCCTGCCACGCCACGCGCGCCGATGGCCATTCCGCCTCAGCCACCCAATGCCCCGCACGAAACGCTGCCGACGCATCAGGCGCTGCCGAATGCAGCATATACGCCCGCATTGCCGGGTCGTCCTCGGCCCCGTTGGCCACGCCCTTCAACCACCGGTCCCACCACCGCACTGCCAGTTGCAAAAACCCGATTTCTGGCCCCGGCACCGCCATATGCGGGTATTGATGTACCCACGGCCCCACGATCCCCTGCACCGGGGCGGATATATTTTCCACCAAATGCGCCACCGTGTTCATGTAATTGTCAGCCCAGCCGCCGTACGACAAAACCGCCGCCTGAATGGCGCTGTAATTCTCACAAACCGACCCGTGCTTCCAATAGCCATCACGGGCCTGATGCCCCGCCCAAACGGGGGCCAAAAACGGCTCCGCCTCCAGCCGCGCCAACCAAACCTCGCGCCAATCATCGCGCAACATCGGGTCCGGCGGGCGCGATGAATACGACAGCATCACCGCCCCCCAGCCCAGATTCTCGCCCAACAAACAGCCACCCTTGAAATGCACATCATCGGCAAATCGGTCTACCGTAGAACATACCGAAATAACCGCCTTCAACGCCGCTGGCCGCAGCGCCGCCGTTTGCAAACAGTTAAACCCGCCCCAGCTTTTCCCCATCATCCCCACCGCGCCGGTGCACCAGGGCTGTGCCGCCAACCACGCAATCACATCACAGGCATCCTGCAATTCGACGTCGGTATATTCATCCGCCATCAACCCGTCGCTATCGCCATTGCCCCGCATATCGACCCGCACCGAAGCATAGCCATGGCCGGCCACGTAGGGGTGCATCATCTCATCGCGTGCAATCGTGCCATCCCGCTTACGGTAAGGAATGTATTCCAACACCGCAGGCACGGGGTTCTGCACGGCGTCCACCGGCATCCAAACGCGCGCCGACAAACGGCACCCGTCCGGCATCACGATCCCCATATCGGGATCATCAGTCACCTGATGTGGAAACTCTGTCACAACCCGCATCGTCAACACTCCCCTGGCAATTTCATTTTGGCTCAAATATCCGCGCCGCAGGCTCCACCATAAGCGCCACAAAACGTCGCTACAGGAACAGACCCTACCTTAATGCCCAAAGATTGTGACCCAAAGCCAAAGGGACGCGCCAAATGACCAAACCCAACATTCTGATCCTGATGGTTGATCAACTGACCGGAACTCTGTTCCCCGACGGCCCCGCCGATTTCCTGCACGTGCCAAACCTGCGCAAACTGGCGGCCAAATCCGTCCGTTTCGCCAACACCTACACAGCCAGCCCGCTCTGCGCCCCCGCCCGAGCCAGCTTCATGTCGGGCCAACTGCCCCACCGCACCCGGGTCTATGACAACGCTGCCGAATTTGCCTCCGATATTCCGACCTACGCCCACCACTTGCGCCGCGCCGGATACCAAACCACCCTCGCAGGCAAGATGCATTTCGTCGGCCCCGACCAGATGCACGGGTTTGAGGAACGCCTGACCACCGACATTTACCCCGCCGATTTTGGCTGGACGCCCGACTATCGCAAACCCGGTGAACGCATTGATTGGTGGTATCACAACCTCGGCTCCGTCACTGGCGCGGGCGTGGCTGAGATCACCAATCAGCTGGAATATGATGATGACGTCGCCCACCAATCGGTGCAAAAAATCTATGACCTCTCCCGCGGCCAGGACCCCCGCCCCTGGTGCCTGACCGCCAGCTTCACACACCCGCATGATCCGTTTGTTGCGCGCCGCAAATACTGGGATCTCTATGAGGGCCACGCGCAACTCACCCCGCCCCAAGCCACGGCCTACGCCGACCAGGACCCCCATTCCCAACGCCTGATGGACGCCTGCGATTATACAGCCTTCGATCTGACGCCAGAAAACATCCGCCGCTCCCGCCAAGCCTATTTCGCCAACATCTCCTACATTGACGATAAAATTGGCGACCTTCTGGCCGCGATGGAGGCAACAAGACAACAGGCGATCATTATCTTTGTCTCTGACCATGGCGAAATGTTGGGCCGCCGCGGGTTATGGTTCAAGATGAACTTCTTTGAGGGTGCAGCCCGCGTCCCCCTGATGATCTGCGCCCCGGGCCTGACCCCCCAAACCATCACCACCCCCGTCAGCACCATCGACGTCACCCCAACTCTGTGCGATCTGGCTGGTATATCCATGGCCGACGTGATGCCTTGGACCGATGGCCAAAGCCTCGTCCCCCTCGCCAACGGCGCGCAGCGCAGCGAACCCGTCGCCATGGAATATGCGGCCGAGGGCAGCATCACCCCCATGGTTGCCCTGCGCGATGGCCCCTGGAAATATATCCACTGCCCCGCTGACCCCGACCAGCTCTACAACCTGACCGATGACCCTGATGAGGCCACAAACCTCGCCACAAACTCTGCAAATGCCGAAACGCTGGCCCGCCTCCGGGCCGACGCGTTAAGTCGCTGGAACTTAAATCGGTATGACCAAGACGTCCGCCAATCCCAGGCCCGCCGCTGGGTGGTGTATGAAGCCCTGCGCAACGGCGCCTACTACCCATGGGATCACCAACCCCTGCGCGCCGCGTCCGAGCGGTACATGCGCAACCACATGGACTTGAACACACTGGAAGAAACCAAGCGCTATCCAAGGGGGGAGTGATCTTTGCAAAGATCAGATGCCTGCGGCGCGAGTATTTTTACGAAAAAGAAGTCTCAAGATCACCGCGCATCCGCCAACACCAGCTCCGCCCCTTTCCACCCCACCATGATCGCCGGCGCATTCGTGTTGCCGGCAATCAGGTTTGGAAACGCGGATGCATCAATCACCCGCAGCCCGGCCACGCCGTGCACCCGAAGGCGCGCATCCACCACTGACGAGCCCGCAACCGGCCCCATCCGGCAAGTGCAGCTGGGATGGTACACCGTCCCCGACCGGGCGCGAAAATCTGCAATCAGCGCCTCATCTGACACGCATTCCGGACCGGGGCGCAATTCCTCGGCAATCACGCAGCGCATTGCGGGCTGACTGGCGATCTTGCGCAAAAACTTTACCGCCGCCAGCATTTCCGCCACATCGTGATCGGTTGAAAACGCATTCGCGACAATTTTCGGATGCACCAACGGATCAGCCGTTGAAATCCTAATATGCCCCCGGCTGGTTGGCCTGCAATTCGATAACCCCAAAGACAGCCCCGAAAACGGGTCCGGCGTCAGCACGGGCCGTTCGCCATCCCTCGGCAGCAACGTTGAAAAAGCTTGCATATACAACTGCATGTTCGGGCGGTTCAAATCGGGCGAAGTGCGAAAGAACCCGCCACCATGGTTGATCGACTTGGCCAATGGCCCGCCCCCGCCCAACACATACTGCAGCCCCGCGCGCAATTTGCCCCACCACGGCCGCAACTCGTCGTTATAGGTAGGCACTGTCATGCGGTAGGTATAATTTACCCCTTGATGATCGTTCAGATGATCGCCCACATTCGGGTTATCCTGCACAACGCCAATGCCCAGCCCTTGCAACAACGCCCCCGGCCCAATTCCAGAAAGCTGCAATAACTGCGGCGAATTGATAGCCCCACCGGCCAAAATTACCTCTGCCCCGGCACGCAACACCACCCGCTGCCCGCCTCGCAGATATTCCACCCCGACCGCGCGGCCATCCTCAATCATCACCCGCGTCACTTGCGCATGGGTGATAACGCGCAAATTCGCACGCTTCATCGCCGGTCGCAAAAACGCCCGCGCCGCCGAATTGCGCCGAGCGCCCTTTATGGTCATTTGATACGGCCCAGCGCCTTCCTGAAACACCCCATTAAAATCTGCGTTAAACGGCAACCCGGCCTCGCCGCAAGCCGCCACATAATTCGCTACCAGCGGGTGCAAACCCTTCCCGTTGGCCGACACGAACAATGGCCCGCCAGTTCCACGGTAAGCGTCTCCCCCCGCCTCGGTATCCTCAATCTCGCGGTACGCGCGCAGCACGTCGGCCCAGCCCCAGCCCGGATTTCCCGCAGCCTGCCACTCTTCGAAATCGGCCCGGTGCCCCCGCGTGTAAACCATCGCGTTGATCGACGATGATCCGCCGAGGATTTTCCCCCGAGGCCAATGATCCCGGTTCCCCGCCAACCCCGGATCAGGTTCGGTTTTGTAAAGCCAGTTCACCGCGGGGTCGTAGAACAACTTCCCGTAACCCAAAGGCAGATGCACATAAAACCGCGCGTCAGACCCGCCCGCCTCAATCACCGTCACCCGGTGTTTGCCCGATTTTGTCAGCCGCTCGGCCAGCACACAGCCCGCAGACCCTGCCCCAACAATAATGTAATCCGTCTCCGCCACGCACGGCACCCCATCCAGGGATCTCGCTTCAGGCTTTTTCTTCGCCCAAATACTCAAATCCAACATCCGCCACCAAACTAGCGGCTGGGGATAAGTACACCCCACAAAACGCGACAATCAATGTCGGTATTGTCACCACTTGCTGCGGCGATCATTCCACGATGATCACTTTACCAGTGATTGCGCCGTCTACGCTTTTTGCATAGGCAAGACCCACATGCTTTGATGACACAGGCACATGTCCGGGAAACCAACTTCCATATCGATTGACCGACGCCTCCAACATCCCCGGGCTGACCACATTCACCCGAAGCCCACGTGGCATTTCAATAGCGGCCCCAACGACAAATCCGCCAAGTGCGCCATTCGCAGTCGCGGCCCCCGCACCCATCTTGATCGGATCACGATCAAGTACCCCACTGGTCAAGGTAAAAGAGCCGCCATCCTCAACATAGCTTAAGCCGGCAAGGACTAAATTGATCTGCCCCATCACCTTGTTGGTCAGCCCCAGCATAAACTGATCTTCAGTAAACTCAGACAACGGCGCGAAATGAACGCTTCCCGTCGCCGATACCACCGCACCGACTTTGCCGATCGTGCGATACATCGCGTCGATCGAGCTTCGATCCGTAATATCCGCATGAACGTCGCCGCTGTTGCGGCCCACCTTGATGATATCATGGCGGCCCGACAGCTCGTCGCAGATCGTCTTGCCAATGTCACCTTCTGCGCCAATAACGATAATTTTTATAAAATTACTCCTTCAAATTCAATCCCAAACCCGGCAGGGCGCAGCGCAACCTTCACTTCCCCTTCCAAACCGGCTCCCGCTTTTCTGCAAAAGCCCGTGCCCCCTCCAGCTGATCGTCCGACCCATAAAGCCGGTCCACTGTTGGCAACAACCGCTTGGTGATCCGGCCCAGCGCGTCCTGGAAGCGCATGTTTTCTGCCTCGCGCACCACTTCCTTGATCGCCGCATAAACCAACGGTGGCCCGGATTCGAGCAACCTTGCCAAGTCCCAAGCCTTCGCAAGCAAATCTTCCGGCGCGCAAATCTCGCGCACTATGCCCCACCGATGCGCCTCCTCGGCATTAAACCAGCGCCCGGTCAAAAGCAAATCCATCGCCACGTGGTAAGGAATGCGCTTGGGCAACTTGATCGAAGCCGCATCCGCCACCGTGCCAGACCTGATCTCCGGCAAGGCAAACGTGGCATTGTCCGAACACAGGATCAGATCAGCGGAAAGCGCCAATTCCAGCCCGCCGCCGCAGCAAATCCCGTTCACCGCCGCAATCACCGGCTTGTTCAGGTTTGGCAATTCTTGCAAGCCACCAAAACCGCCGACGCCGTAGTCGCCGTC
>JACMNW010000128.1 GCA_014378345.1 Pseudorhodobacter sp.
GCGCGGCGATGGTGGCGGCCAGGCGGGTGAGGGCGGTCATGTCGTTTTCTCTTTTGCTGCCAAAAGGTGAAGTCTTGCTGCGTCTACAAATCTCGTCCTCCCTTCGTCAGAAGTAAATGCGGACGAAGGAATTGCAACATATTCAAATTGACTGATCACAAATATGACATCGCCCGACGTCTCCACAACGTCTAAAAACACGTTGTAAGGGAGTAATTGTTGGCCATACAACGACGTACATCCAAGGCCAGAATCGTCAAGTGATATAGTTCGGTTCCCGGAACGCAGGGACGATTGGACGTAATTTTTTAGGTTTTTCCGTTTGGCAACTTGTGAAACACAAATCATCCCGAACAGACCTAAGCCGAAAATTATAAAAGGGATGTTATCCTCTACTGTCCATTTGATAGAACTAAATCCGGCTAGGATCGAAAGTAAAGCAAGAACCAATTACACTCGTCCCATCGGCGCTGCCAAGCGGGGCGGTAGTTTCTTGCAACGAATTTTTGGACATTCACGAAAGAAAGATCGCCCAGTTCAAAGCTGACAGTAAGACTGGAATCTCTCAACTTAACCTCATCGGAATACCAGCCGCGGCCATGTAGGCTTTGGCCTGCCCAATGGTGAAATCGCCGAAATGAAAGATTGAGGCGGCAAGCACCGCAGATGCGCCACCCTGGATAACTCCGTCCACCAGATGGTCAAGCGTGCCCACGCCGCCGCTGGCGATGACCGGGATGGATACTGCGTCTGCTATGGCGCGCGTCAGGGGCAGGTTGAAACCAGCGCGGGTGCCGTCACGGTCCATGCTGGTCAGCAGAATTTCACCAGCCCCTTTTGCGGCGACAAGGCGTGCAAATTCGACAGCGTCGATGCCGGTTGCGCGTCTGCCACCATGGGTAAAAATCTCCCATTTTCCGGGGCTGACGGTTTTCGCATCTATTGCCACCACGATGCATTGGCTGCCAAAGCGGTCTGCGGCATCTGCCACCACATCGGGGTTCGCCACTGCGGCAGAATTGAACGAAACTTTATCCGCCCCTGCCAGTAACAAAGCGCGCACATCTTGCACCGTTCGAACGCCGCCGCCAACTGTCAGCGGCATAAAACACTGCTCAGCCGTGCGGGTGACCAGATCAAACATCGTGCTGCGGTTTTCCTCGGTGGCCATAATGTCTAGAAAACACAGCTCGTCCGCCCCCGCCGCATCATAGGCGCGCGCGGCTTCGACCGGATCGCCGGCATCGCGCAGGTCGGTGAAGTTAACGCCCATGACCACGCGGCCATCAGCCACGTCGAGGCAGGGGATGATGCGGGTTTTCAGCATGTGCAGCCCTCGATTGGTGCCGTGGTAGCGCAGTGGGCGGTGTTAGGAAAGGGGGCTGTCTGCCCCCTCGACGCGACGCGTCTCACCCCCGAGGATATTTTTACCAAAATGAAAGCCGGTCAGGCTTTCAAAGCCTGCAGTGCGACGGCTAAATCGAGCGCCCCATCATAAAGAGCGCGGCCAGAAATTGCACCCGCTATTGCCCCGGTATCGCGCAAGGCGATCAGATCGGCCAAGGATGACACCCCGCCACTGGCTATAACGGGAATGCTGACCGCGTGGGCAAGGGCTTCGGTTGCGTAAATATTGGGGCCTTGCATGGCACCGTCACGGTCGATGTCAGTGTATATAATCGCACAAACGCCTGCGTCTTCAAAGCGCATGGCAAGGTCGGTGGCTTGGATTGTGGTTTCCGTGGCCCAGCCTTTGGTTGCGACGAAGCCTTTGCGGGCATCAATGCCGACGGCGACTTGGCCGGGAAAAGCCTTTGCTGCCTGCCGCACAAGATCGGGGTTGTCCACAGCCACAGTGCCAAGGATCACACGCGCCAAGCCCTTTTCCAGCCATCTGGCGATGGTCGCCATATCACGGATGCCGCCGCCAAGTTGGGCAGGCACGGTGACGCGCGCAAGTATCGCCTCGACCGCTGCCGCATTCACGGGTGTGCCGGCAAATGCACCATTCAGATCAACCAAATGTAGCCATTCGCACCCTGCCGCCTGAAACACGGCGGCTTGGGCGGCAGGATCATCGCCAAACACGGTGGCAGCCGACATCTCGCCACGCAAAAGGCGCACGCATTGACCATCTTTCAGGTCGATTGCAGGGTAAAGGATCATGGCGCGGGCTCCCGTCTGGTTCAGTCGCGGGTCTTACGCAGGGGCGCGCGCTTTGCCAAGGGGGTGCCAGACCCTACGTCACGCTTGCCTCACCGGACGGAGTTGGCCCAGACTGGCTGCAGTTTGAGGGAGGAGACCTGCGATGAAATCCTATCTATACGCGGCGGCCTTTGCATGTGCGGCGGGTGCCGCGTTGGCTGACCCGGTTGAAGGCATCTGGCAAACCAAGAAAGATGATAACGGCAACTTTGGCTTTGTTGAAGTAAAGCCCTGCGGCCCGGCGTTTTGCGGTGTTTTGATCAAGTCATTTGATACGTCAGGTGCGCCGACAGACAGCCCAAACATTGGTCGCAAGATTATTTGGGATATGGTGCCCTATGCTGACGGTTTGTATGATGACGGGCAGATCTATTCGCCCGATCGCGACAAAACCTATAATGCCGATATGACGTTGACGGGTGACAAGCTGGCGGTTCGCGGCTGTGTCTTTGGGATTTGCCGCGATGGCGGTACCTGGAGCCGGGTGAAGTAAGCCGCAGCTTTCGGGTTGCGGGGCGTGACTGGTTTGGGCAGGTTGTTGCGATGATGCAGCCCCCAAACTTACTGACCGATGCAGAATGGGATATTTTGCTGGCGCGCAAGCCGACGCAAAACCTGTATGCCGTAATCACCACTGGTATTGTTTGCCGCCATGGTTGCCCTGCCAGAACGCCGCTTCGCCGGAATGTTCGATTGTTTGCCACCTTTCACGCGGCAACTACCGCCGGGTTTCGTGCCTGCAAGCGCTGTCAGCCAAACACAAACCAACCCGCTTCGCGCGCCAAAACCTCAACCGCAGCGGTGCCAAGCGTAAAATTGCCTTGCGCGTTTAGGCCAGGTGACCAAACGGCGATGGACGCGCGACCCGGCGCAAGGGCAAAAATTCCGCCGCCCACACCGGATTTGCCGGGCAGGCGCAGGCGGCAGGCAAATTCGCCCGACCTTTCGTAATGCCCGCAGGTCATCATCAACGCATTGATCCGGCGCACGCGTGCGGGCGATATGAGACGTGGGCTGCCTTGTGTGTAAATCAATCACCGCCCAACCTTGGCAAAAAGCTGATCGCCCAAGCGGCCAAGCGCCATGGCAAGGGTAAAA
>JACMNW010000129.1 GCA_014378345.1 Pseudorhodobacter sp.
GCTGGGTACCCGCTTCGACTGCCTGACCAGATACCTCGCTCAACTTTGCATTATTTGCGGTATCATCATCTGCATCTTGCTGCAGCATATCAGATGGCTTTTCAGTGCTGCCGGCAGCGCCATCACTGGTCCAATTCGCATCGGCCCAAGCTGCAGCCTGTGGCGCAGGCTCGCCGCCATCCAGCTCCCATTCATCAGGTCCAAAGGCGGCCCCTACAGCTGCTACAACGGCTTCAATAGTGTCTTGCGGGGGTGCGCCTGCGGCATCCACGCTGGTCAACCCATTGATGCGCGACATAGCTGTTGTAAGAAAGTTTGCATCCGTAACAGTCATTTCCTGCCCAGCAGCCAAACTGTCATTTGCCGCTGAACCAGGCTCCGATTGCCGAACCGAACCAAAAATGGGCAATCCGTCTACCGCACCCGTCGCAGTTGCAGATTCAATACCGTATAAAATCGTTTGCAGATTGTCTGGCTCGTGCAACCCGTCTGCACGTTCCGGCAAGGCAGATCTTTCATCGGGCACAATGCGCAATGCAGGCGTCAAAATCAGTTTGGATGCCCCTTTTTGCAAGGCAGCAGACACCAGTTTATGGGTCGGCCGAAGGTCTTCCGATACCAACCGGCGAATAGAAAACAAGACATCCTCGATTTCAACTGTCGTCATTGGTTCTGACATTTACCGCTCGTTTATTTTGTTGGTACAACTGTACGGGACAGACGTCCTGTACACAAGAACTTGACGAGGATTCGTTTCCAGACCCTTAATATGTGTCGGCGGTTTCCAGCCAAGCAACAATCAGTTGCCGATTTTCTCCAAGATTTTATCCAACCTGCGCCCCTGTGCAGATGTAGCTGGCGCGGTCTTCACTGCATTGTAGTAACCCGCAGGGTCAAAAGTCGGGATACCAAGGTTAAGGTGATCAACAGTCAACAAACCCATCGCGGACAGTAACACATAAACGCCGGTGTAACGGCCCGCCTCTGCCTGCAATCGCGATGCACGTGCGTCCAGCAATTCTTGTTCGGCGTCCAGAACATCCAAGGTGGTGCGCGCACCAAGCGCCGCTTCTTCGCGCACGCCATCAAAGGCAGTTTGTGAAGCGGTAATCTGTCGGCTGCTGGCATCAATGCTGGCAGCACTGACCAACAAATTGGACCAGGCATTGCCCACATTCTGCGCCACTTGTACCGATGTCTGATGCAAACCCGACCGGGACGCATCGCGGGCCGCCAAGGATTTGCGGTATAGCGCCGACAGCTTGCCCCCCGCATACAGCGTCTGGTTCAAGATCAACCCAAGCGCTTCGGTATCCAGCCCGTCGCCATCCACCGAAAGGCTTGCCCGTGCCACCACATTGGGCTTCAGGCTGGCCTTGCCGCGCGCCACGTTCAACTCGGCAATCGTCACCTCGTGCTGCGCTTGGCGGATAGACGGATGCGTGCGTTGCGCCACGGCTTGCGCGTCTTCCATGCTGCGTGCGGTTTTTGGCGCGGCAGGCAGGCCCGCAAGCCGCCCCGGATAGGCCCCGGTCGCCGCCTTGTAACTTTCCCTTGCGACCATCAGATCACCTTGCGCCGCAGCCAGAGCCGCGCGTGATGACGCAAGCCGCGCCTCGGAAATCGACACATCCGTGCGGGTGATTTCGCCCACTTCAAACCGGTCTTGCACCGCGCGCAATTCTTTGGTGATCAGCCGGAAGTTGCTTTCCCGAAGCGCCACAATTTCTTGTGACAACCGCACATCAACATAGGCCTGAACCGCAGACAGCAACACAGCTTGTTCTACGCCAATAAGCACCTCGCGCGTGGCAAGAACACTTTCCTTGGCCACATCGACCGCAAGCTTGTTGCGGCCAAAATCCAGCACGGTCAGATCTGCCGTCAAACTAAGGGTGCCGCTCAGCCCTTCATTCACGCCGCGCGCGCCTGTTGGGGTCAGAAATTCTGCCCGCGCATAGCCCGCTTGCGCCGCAAAGGCGATCACCGGGCGCAGATCAGCCACCGCGATTGCGACGTCTTCATCCGCAGCCCGCAGGACAGCGCGGTTCTGGTCCAGCAGGTTGGAATTGCGGTACGCCGCAATCAAGGCATCCGCCAAGGTTTCGGCCTGCGCCATTGGCGCTGCAAGTGCAATAACCGCCACCAAAGTAGCAAAGAATTTCCGCATGATGCTGCCTGCCCCGCTTACGTTTCGTCGTTACTTATCAAATAGACGTGCAAAATCCGATATCAAAGGGCAAACGCCCGAACCGCCGCGAATCCCGGCAAAACCGGTGCGCCGGCGTTAAAGCCGAAACGCCATGTTACTAGACCGCCACTTTTAAAGCCGATGCGCACAATACCCAAGGCGCCCTCCATAAAGACGCAGGCAATCCGCCCGCCATCTTTCAACTGCGCAAGCAACACCTCGGGAACTGTTTCCACCCCGCCCTGCACCGTGATCACATCGTAAGGCCCATGCTTTGCAGCACCAGCAGCCAAAGGCCCCACAATCACCGCCGCATTGTCCACGCCCTGCGCTGCAAGCACGTTTTGTGCGGCAGCAGCCATAGCCTCGGTGTCTTCCACAGCCACCACGGCATCGGCAAAACGCGCGATCACGGCGGTGGAATAGCCCAGCCCACTGCCCAGATCCAAAACCACATCAGTCGGCTGAATATCCAATGCATCCAGCATCTTGGCCAGCGTGCGCGGTTCCAGCATCACCCGGCCCGGCGCGAAGGGCAGGTTTTCCCCCATATAGGCCGCCTCGCGCGCGGCCGCGGGCACAAAGGCTTCGCGCGGGATTGCCAGCATCGCCTCGATGATCGGAAATTTGGTCACATCTGAAGGCCGCACCTGACTATCAACCATCATCACACGCCGCGCGGAAAAGTCAGTCATTCTAAACCCATCAGCCTTGTGAATACCAGCGTATGTGTGCCACAGAACGCCAGCCGGGGCAACGGGCCATCACCACCAGCCCTGCGCTCCAACGCATGCTTTGGTCAATTGATGCGCGGATACGGCCCCCTACACCAAACGGGTCTTCGCCGCTGGCAGCACTTTCGTAGCCCCAACCCGTTTTGCCACCCCGCCCCGTCTTGCCACCGCCGTCACAAACCGCTCAATATCGGCGGCCAACATGCCCGCTTGGCCATTCATCACGGCAGGGCTGGCCCTGATCAATAAACCTATCCGGCAAGGTCATGGTGCGCACGGCAATGCCCCGGTCCAAACCGCCAGAGTTCGCCAGATAATGCAAAACCTGCGCGCCAAACCCACCTTGCGCGCCCTGTTCCAGCGTCACCGGCCCCGCCTGGTGCGCGCACAACTGGTCAATCAACCCGGTATCCAGCGGCTTGGCAAACCGCACATCGGCCACCGTCATGCTGATGCCGTTCGCCTCCAGCAAACGCCCTGGCATGCCTCGCCCCGTCCAGGCCCACCAACCCCGCCCGGTCGATGGCAAAACTCGCCCCGTACGCGGGCCGGCGTAATGGCCCGAATAGATGACCCACGGCGATAAAACCGCCGGGGGCCGTGTGTTCAGGAAACGCGCACCTGGCCCGTTAACGGTTGCTCAAGATAGCTGTAGGGTGACGGTGCCTCTTTGCTTTCTGGTGGCAAAAGGCCGGAGATCACTTTCAGCACCAGGAAAAAGCCGATCAACACGCCCATCACAAGCGCCGACCAGCCTGCCCCACGCAGCATCTGCCGCAAGACCCAACTGCGTAGCAAGGCTACCTCGTTGTTGTCTTCGTGATAATAAGGTTTGTCAGTCATCAGATTTTCCCCTTATTGCAACGGCGCATAGCCGTGGTCTTGTGCCCAGACAAACCAGTTATCAACAACGGTACCGGTCAGCAGAATGCCAATCCCACCCGTCAGTGTAACCAGCACCGCAAACCACCAGGCCCAACGGTGGATGCCTTCCATCGTGGCGTTAAACCCCATGGTCCAGCGCCAGAACAAAGCCGCCCGTTCTGATGCCGTGCCCCGGTCCACGATCTGTTCCAGTTCCCGGTCGCCGCCAAACCGGCTAACCGCCAGAATGGTCGCCCCGTGCATCGCAAACAGCAGTGCCGATCCATAAAGGAAGACAATGGAAAGCGCGTGGAACGGGTTGTAGAACAGATTGCCATAGGTCAGCGAAAAGTTGTTGGTCCAATCCAGATGGCTGAATACCCCGTAAGGCACCGCCTCTGACCAGGATCCCATAAACACTGGCCGGATCAGGCCCAACACCAACACCAACCAAATGGCACTGGCAAAGGCCCAGCTGACATGCTTGCCCATCCCCAACGCCGCCGCCCGAAGGTAGGTGCGAACCCACCATGTGCTTAGCGAAATCAGAAAGAAGAACCCCGCAATCAGGAAATAACCGCCCTGCGCCAGCGGCGGGAACCGCAGCCCCCATTCCGGCGCCGGTGGGTCCAGTGAGAACCAAAGCAAATCACGCACAAACACCGCCGGGTTATAGCCCGCCAGATGCCAGTACCAACCGCCGATCATCACAAACCAGATCAAGCCAGAGGCCAGTGAAATGGTGCCAAAGGTGCCCAGATAAATCGGCCCCAGTTGCGCATTGCCAAACCAACCTGCCAGTGTCGAAAAGCTGGCACCTTTGCTGCGGTTTGACAGATCGACGCCTTCAACCATCCCCATCTCCGGCGCAGATCGCACCTGAACTTGGGTAAAGATGTTCTGATACTCAGCCATTTACGCCTCCTGGGATATTCGCCCACCATGGCAGTTCCAACCACCAGTTCCACCATTCAACCCATTGGTCGAACCAGATCGTACCAGAAATGCCGATACAAACCGCACTCCAGAACACGGCACTTAGCGCCAGAAACAGCCCCAGACGGTGAATGCCCAATGTGCCGACCGAATAGCCAATCAGATCGCGAAAGAACGTATCCTCATGATCCGGCGTGCGCATTTCCTTACCTTTTTCAGGGTTCGCCGCCGACAGGATCAGTGATCCGTGCAGCGCCAGCGCCAAAGTGGTGGTAAAGAAGAATGTCACAGCAATCATATGTGCCGGATTGTAGTGAAAGTTACCGTATGCGTAGCCGGTGTTGCTGACCCAATCCAGATGGCTGAAAATGCCATAAGGAAAGGCATATCCCCACGCCCCCATCAAAACCGGGCGAATGAACACCAGGGTTGAATAGGCCAGAATGGCAAAGCCAAAGCCGACCGGCACATGATATCCCATCCCCAGCTTTCGGCAAATTTCAACTTCGCGCAACGCCCAGGATACAAAGGACGCAAACGCACAGACAGTGATGATCTGCCACAATCCACCCTCACGCAAAGGCGCAACGGCAAGTCCCATCTCGATGGGTGGCGGATTGATCGATATCAACCACGGGTTCCACGTACCCCCGATGGCCGCACCGTAAAAAACCAGAATTGTGCCAAGGATCGCGAAAAAGAAAGTCGTGACCCCAAAGAAGCCAACGTAAAACGGCCCGACCCAAAAGTCGAACAGATCGCCGCCAACAAGCGTGCCACCCGGCACGCGATATTTCCGTTCGAAGCTGAGCAGTGCCATGCTTCCGTCCCCGCGTTTAGACTGTTCGCCCTGCCCACCTGAGAAGCAACAGTTGGAACGATAGTCCGGTGATAATTGATCGTATGTCGCGGGCGGCCTGCACCGCCCGCAACGAAGGTCGTGTCACTTACTCTGTTGCTGCCACAGGCGCTACGCGCCCATATTTTGCTGCCGCAATATCAAACCAGTTGTAAGCGGGGTTGCTTAGCAGAACGAGGTGAATCATCGCCGCCAAAAGAAAGAGGAAAACCCCCTGCGCCACAAACACGCGACGCGGATCGAAAATTAGCCAGATCTTGTAGAACTTGCTCATCTCATTTCCCCCTTAAAACCACGGACGCCAGAACCACACCGCTATATGCGCGACAACGGCAATGGTTGTGAACAACCAAAGCCCGCTCATGTAGACAGAGTGCAATTCCTGCGCTTGTTGGTCTGTAAGACCTGTGAAACTCAGGTCGGATCTATCAGCCATACTATCCTCCGGATCGGAAAGCTGCCGCCGCAAACCCTGCGGCGGGGTTGCCGGGCGGGTTGCCCCCCCAGCCATTCGCTCCCCCCATCATGGGGAAAACGAAAGTCGTAATCCGTGCCTTTTCAGGCGCGGAAAATAAGCGGCGTAATCGCCTGCGCCTCTGACCAGGCCCGCGAAATCGCGTTCTGGTCGGGCATCTCGCCGTGCATCAGCGCCGACGCAATCCAGCCAAGGATCGCGAACGGCGTGGCGACAAGAAAGATCAGGGCAAAATACACGTAAAACTCTGCATGCGGCGTGCGCACCGGATGATGTTCTGCGTGGGTATCAACCCCGTTTGTGCTATGATCAGTCATGGTTTTCCTCCATCGACGGCTGGTCTCTGGCCGGGGCCCCGAAGGGCCTCTACCGTTTCGCGTAGAACCCGCTCTGCACCAGAATCGAGCGCCGCTTTTTCAGCGGCATCTCGCAAAGTGCGGGCTGCGGAAATTTGGGTCAGAACCGGGTGTTCAGAAACGATCCGGTCCAGTTCGGCCTGCGCATCAAGATCCCAGGGGAAATCGCGCCGCAGGGTGGTTGGGGTGGCCGCAGCACTGTCCATATCCGTGCCAAGCGGCAGAATATGGAACAGCGCATCGAACAGCCCGTTGCAAACTTCTTGCAAAATCCAGACAGCCCCGGCGTAGCCCATGAACGGCGTGCCGGTCGCGCGACGGATCGCGGCCCCCGGAAACGACGCCGCGATGAAACTGGGGGCCGGGCCAAAGCCGCCCTTCAGTTCCGCCAGATACATCTTCTCATTGATCGACCCCATCACGATCAGGGGCCGGTGCTGCCGCATCATCGCGCGCACAGCGTTATTGTCGGTCTTTTTGCCCCGTGTCCGCGCTACTGCAAACGCACAAGGCAGGCCCAGATCGGATTCAAGATAGTTCCTGATCCCGCGCGCATAGGTTTCATTCGCCACAATCGCAAAAGACGCCGTGGCAAAGAAATCTTGCGTAACAGACCGCCACAAATCCCAGACCGGCTTCAGGGTGGAATGCTTTTCCCGCTCGATAAACGGCTCCGGATCCAGCCCCAGCATCCCGCCCAGCTTGCGCAGGAACGACGTGGTGCTGTCCATCCCAATCGGCGCTTGAAGGTATGGCTTGCCCAACACCTCGCACAGCCCCCGGCCAAATTCGCGGTACATGCAAATGTTCACATCCGCATTCACCAGATGCCGCATCTCGGCCACATGCGCGCCAAGCGGCATCACCATGTTGACGTCTGCGCCAATGCCTTCAACAAGCCTGCGAATTTCATGCAGGTCGCTCGCCATATTAAACACGCCGTACATCGGCCCAAGGATATTGACGCGGGGTTTTTGCCCCTCATCGCGCTTGGCTTCAGGTGGCATCCGGCCCTTGGTCATGCCAAACTCGGTAAAGATCCAGGTCATCGCCCGGTCGGCGCATTCCCACTGATCCTCATCAATCGTGCGCGGCAGAAAGCGTTGAATGTTGGTGCCCATCGGTGTCACGCCACCACCGATCATCTCAGCGATTGATCCCGTGACAACCACCGCAGGCAAAGCCGGGTCCAGCGTTTTCCACGCCCGCCGCATCGCACCCTCGGTGCCATCACGGCCCAGTTCTTCCTCACCCAAGCCAGTCACCACAATCGGCAACTCATGCGGCGGCAAACCGTCGGTGTAATGCAACACGCTCGTCACTGGCAGATCCTCGCATCCCACAGGGCCGTCGATGACAACCTGCAATCCCTTGACGGCACAGAAAGCATAAATCGCCCCCCAATACCCGCCCGCGCGATCATGATCCTGCACTAACATGGGGCAACCCCCGTAGCTTCATGCGTATGCACAGATAAAGCACGGATAAAGCACGGGCTGCATACGGTGGAAATCATATCATCTCCTCCGATTTTGCCAGCTTTGCCGCCTTGTCGATTTTCTTCTGATGCGCCGCCCGGAAATCTGGCCGCAGGTTGGGCGACCCCTCCCAGATGCCCGCCGTATCGCCAACGCCGACCCCTTCAAAGAAGCCCTTCATCTTTTCCATCCGGCCTGCATTGCCGATGGCCCCGTTGATCACATCGGCCAAAGACCCGGCCCCAGCTGGCCCCATAAGGGGCCGCGCCGAGATGAGGTTCGTGAAGTAAAGGCTTGGAATCCCTAGCTGTTTTCCTTTTTGCACCACAGGCGTCGTGCCAATGGCAAGGTCAGGCCGGAAGCCTTCCATCGCCGCACAATCATCCTCCAGGCTCGCGCGGTACTTCACCGCCACGCCCTTGGATTCCAGCCATTCACGGTCGGGCTCCGACCATGGTGTGCGCGCGCAAGCCGTGCCCACATAAAGCACATCCGCCCCGCTTTCGATCAACAGGCGTGCAACCAACAACTCTGACCCTTCATAGCCCGAAAGCGTGATCCGCCCCTTGATTTCCTTCGCCGCCAAAGCCGTTGTAATCGCTGGTA
>JACMNW010000130.1 GCA_014378345.1 Pseudorhodobacter sp.
ATGCGGCTGGTGCAACGCCAAATGGGGCATCAACTGGCACATCACGCCGCGCACCCTGGCAGAGGCGATGGCCGCTGGCGGTGATCAGGCAAAACGCGCTTTTGCCGCTATGATGAATATGACGAAAATTGATGTGGCGGTGATTGATGCGGCAAGGCGGGGATAACCACCCTCCCTACTCCGCCGGGCCCTTGATCACCCGCTTCACCCAGCGTGCCAGAAAGAACACGGGCCAGCGCAGTACGGATGCACCGCCTGCGGCCATGACCATGCCCCAGATCGGGCCGTTTTGATACGTCACCCAGCCCAAGATCGGGATGCCGATGGCGATCAGGATATAAGCCGCGCGCCAGTGGTGGTCGCGCGTGGGCAGCAGGCCGATGACATTGGCCAAGACCAGCCAAATCAGCGCCGCGATCAGCGACAGGGTCATTTACTTTCCCTTTCACCCGGCCGCTCTGGCTGCATTTCGGAAGGCAGGCTTACAGTCAACCCCATGGCGCGCCGCGCAAAGTAGATGATCGGGTTGCGAAACAGCGACAGGGCCGCCAGCAGGGTCAGCACAAAGACCCAAAACCCATGTTCACTTGCGATGAACCACAGCAGAGCGGGTGCTGCCAGTAGCAGCGCCAAACCGGGGATCATTTGGCGCCGCATCGGCAGCAGGGCCGTAATGGTAGATGCAACCACCCACAAACAACCTAAAATCAAAGATGTGCTCATGCAAAACCCACTTTATCCGCGTGGAACCGAAAAATTTCTCAACCGAAAGTTTTCGGGACCACCCGCATTATGCCGCGCCTTTTAGCAACCTTGCGGGCAAGGCATTGGCCCAACCCGAAATCGTACCCGCCCCCAAACACACCACCATATCACCGGGCCGCGCCTGTTCGCGCACCAGCCGTTCCAGATCATCCTCACCCAGCAGCGCGCGGGCATGGCGGTGGCCGTGGGCGATCAATCCCGCCACCAAGTCATCGCGACTGGCCCCCTTGATCGGGTCTTCGCCCGCCGAATAGACATCAGCAATCGCCACAACATCCGCCTCATTGAAACAGGTGCAGAAATCGTCAAACAGGCTTGCAAGCCGTGTGAAGCGGTGCGGCTGATGTATGGCGATGATCCGGCCTTTAGTGGACTGGCGCGCGGCCCGCAGAACCGCCGCAATCTCCACCGGGTGATGACCGTAATCATCAATAATGGTCACGCCGTTCACCACGCCAACTCGGGTAAAACGGCGGTTGACGCCCGCAAACCCCGCCAGCGCCTCACGAATTTCATCGCGCTTCATGCCCAGATGGCGCGCCACCGCAATGGCCGACAAGGCGTTCGAGACATTGTGATCGCCCGGCATCGGCAGGGTCATGCCTTTGATCATTGCGCCTTCACCTTCGCCCTGCAACGCCACGTCGAAATGTGCCACCCCGTCGACATAAGTCAGGTTTACCGCCCGCACATCGGCCTGGGCATTAAAGCCAAAGGTCACAATCCGGCGATCCGTCACGCGGCCCACCAGCGCCTGCACTTCGGGGTGATCGGTGCAGCAGACGGCAAGACCGTAGAAAGGAATGTTTGATACGAAATCGAAGAACCCTTTGCGCAGGTTATCAAACGTGCCCCAATGTTCCATATGTTCGGGGTCGATGTTGGTGACAATCGCAATCGTCGCGGGCAGTCGGTTGAACGATCCGTCGGACTCGTCCGCCTCCACCACCATCCATTCGCCGGTGCCCGCCCGTGCGTTCGATCCGTAGGCATGGATCACGCCGCCGTTGATGACGGTCGGGTCAAACCCGCCTTTATCCAACAGCGTTGCCACCATCGTCGTGGTTGTGGTCTTGCCATGCGTTCCAGCCACCGCGATGTTGCTGCGCAGCCGCATCAGTTCGGCCAGCATTTCGGCACGGCGCACCACCGGCAGGCCGCGACGGCGCGCTTCCTCCAGCTCCGGGTTACCCGGCTTGATGGCTGACGAAATCACCACTACCGCCGCCTCGCCGATATTCCCCGCGGCCTGCCCTTCAAAGAACGCAGCCCCCAATCCTACCAAACGTTCGGTTATCTTGGTGGCTTTCGCATCAGACCCCTGCACGCGGTAGCCAAGGTTCATCAGCACCTCGGCAATGCCAGACATGCCGATACCGCCGATCCCCACAAAATGGATCGGCCCCAGTTCCATCGGCAGTTTTGTCGCAGCATTCATAAGGTAATTTCCCCAGCCAATCGTTCCACCAATTCCACCAGCTTCAAGGTCGCATCAGGCCGCCCCAACGCCAACGCATTCCTCGCCATCCGCAACGCCGCCTCGGGCTGTGTCAGAACCGCCGTGATCTGACCAGCAAGCGCCGCCTCGTCAAGCGCCTTTTCCGACATCAAAATCGCCGCCTCGCCGTCCACCAAACCGCGTGCATTGGCGGTCTGATGATCCCCCGTCGCCGCCGCAAACGGCACAAAGATCGCGGGCCGCCCGATCACCGCAATATCCGCCACGCTGGATCCCCCAGACCGCGAAATCTCCAACTGTGCTCCCGACACCCGCCGTGGAATGTCGCGGAAAGACGGCTCCACCTCTGCCACCACCCCAGCGGCCATGTAGGCCGCAACCACCCGGTCCACATCCTCAGCCCGCGCCTGATGCGCCACCCGCACCTGGCCCCGCAACCCCGCGGACAACAAAGCAATCGCCCCCGGCACCACGTCCGACAGCACCCGCGAACCCTGTGATCCACCCATCACCAGAACCGACATCGGGTAATCGCCCGGCGGAATATACCCCGCCCCGGCCCTGTCCAACACCGCAACGCGCACCGGATTGCCCACATCTTCCCCAACCACGCCGTCAGGCAAAACCGTGGGCCATGTGCCACAGGCCACCGCATCCACGTGACGCGCAAACACCCGGTTCACCCGCCCCAAAACCCCGTTTTGTTCATGGATCGCGCACGGCCTGCGCAATATCCACGCCGCCGTCAGCGCTGGAATAGACGGATAGCCGCCAAATCCCACCACCACGGCCGGTTTATCGCGCAGCATCCCCACCGTTGCCGCGATAACCCCGCCAACAATCGCAAACGGCACCGCGAGTTTCGCCAAAACCCCACCACGCGC
>JACMNW010000131.1 GCA_014378345.1 Pseudorhodobacter sp.
GAAGCATCGGGCGCGCCAATTTTGGTGGATATTGCCCGGTCGCTTTGGTTGCGGTTTGGACCATCGTTAAGGGTGGTGTGCGCGCATGAAGATGTGCAATTGCTGCCAGATCAGCATTCCGTTGCCTTGGCTGCGATGCGGGCGGATGACGTGCCCGCTTTGGCCCGCGCGATTGAGCGTGACATTGCCCAAGGGTTGGATCAGGTGCGGCTTGCGTTGGCGTCCAGAGAAATTTGATCAAATTTCTTGAAGTCTATGAAATTTGATCATATCTTAGACTTGGCAGGCGGGCATTGATCCGACTCCCCCCCTTTTTCCATCCAGCGAGGCCGCCATGAACATGATCACCAACCATCTGCCTACGGCCGAATTGCAAGCACTGGATGCGGCGCACCATATGCATCCGTTCACCGATAACGGCGAATTGGCGGCTCGTGGCGCGCGGGTCATGACGCAGGCAAAGGGTGTGTGGTTGACCGATAGCGATGGCAACAAGATCATTGATGGCATGGCGGGGCTGTGGTGCGTGAACATCGGCTACGGGCGCGATGAATTGGCCGATGTGGCAGCGCGCCAGATCAAAGAATTGTGCTATTACAACACCTTCTTCATGACAACGCATGTGCCGGCGATTGCGCTGGCGGCCAAGATTGCCGAATTGGCACCGGGTGATTTGAACCATGTGTTCTTTGCGGGTTCGGGGTCCGAGGCGAATGATACCAATATCCGCCTCGTGCGCCGCTATTGGGATATCAAGGGGCATCCCGAAAAGCGCGTATTTATCAGCCGCAAGAATGGCTATCACGGGTCGACCATGGGCGGCGGGTCGCTTGGCGGGATGACCTATATCCACGCGCATGGCGGGCTGATCGACGGTATCGTGCATATCGGCCAGCCGCATTGGTATGCCGAGGGTGGCGATATGACGCCAGAAGCTTTTGGCTTGATGCGCGCGCAGGAGCTGGAGGCGAAGATTCTGGAATTGGGCGTTGAAAACGTCGCCGCGTTCATTGCGGAGCCTGTGCAGGGGGCAGGCGGCGTGATTATCGCGCCAAGCACGTACTGGCCGGAAATTCAGCGGATCGTGGACAAGTATGGCATCCTGTTGATCGCTGATGAAGTGATTACCGGGTTTGGCCGCACGGGGAATTGGTTTGGGTCGGAGACGTTTAATATCCGTCCGCATATCATGACCATCGCGAAGGGTTTGTCGTCTGGCTACATGCCAATTGGCGGGTCGATTGTGTGCGATGAGATTGCGCATACGTTCGAAGGCTCTGGCGATTTCAACCACGGTTATACCTATTCCGGGCATCCGGTGGCGGCGGCGGTGGCGCTTGAAAACCTGCGGATAATTCAGGAAGAGGGCATTGTTGAACACGTACGTAACGTGGCGCATCCTTACCTTGCCGAGCAGTGGCATAGCCTCGCGGATCATCCGATGGTGGGGGAGACCAAGCTGGTGGGCCTTATGGGATCGCTTGCTTTGACGCCTAACAAAGAAACCCGGGCGAAGTTCAAATCTGAGGCGGGCAAGGTAGGGTTCCGCACGCGGGAGCGGTGTTTTGCCAACAATCTGGTGATGCGGCATGTGGGGGACCGGATGATCATCTCACCGCCGCTGGTGATCACGACGGATGAGATTGATGTGTTGATGGCGCGGGCGCGGAAATCGCTGGATGAAAGCTATGCCGGGCTGAAGGCAGACGGGATGTTTGTGGCGGCTTGAAATGGGAAAGCGGGGCAGGGTTCTTGAGTTTGGCGCTGTAGCCCCCTACACCTAGGGCCAAGCGCCAGAAGGAACTCGCCACATGCATATTTTCAGCGATCTTGCAGCCACAATCGGAAATACCCCGCTTTTGCGGCTAAAGAAGGCGTCGGCACTGACAGGGTGCGAAATTCTGGGCAAGTGCGAGTTCATGAATCCCGGCCAATCGGTCAAGGATCGCGCGGCGCTTTACATGATCAGGGATGCGATTGCGAAGGGCGAATTGCGGCCCGGCGGTACGATTGTGGAAGGCACGGCGGGCAATACCGGGATTGGTCTGGCGCTTGTGGGCGCGTCGATGGGGTTTCGCACGGTGATCGTTATTCCGGAAACCCAAAGCCAGGAAAAGAAAGATATGCTGCGTCTGGCGGGCGCAGAATTGGTGCAGGTGCCAGCGGCCCCCTATAAAAATCCGAACAATTATGTGCGCTATTCTGGGCGTTTGGCGGCTGCACTTGCAAAATCGGAACCTAACGGCGCTATCTGGGCCAATCAGTTTGACAACGTGGCCAACCGTCAGGCCCATGTGGAAACCACGGGGCCGGAGATTTGGGATCAGACCGATGGTAAGGTTCACGGCTTTATCTGCGCGGTGGGATCAGGTGGCACTTTGGCGGGCGTGGCTTTGGCCTTGCAGCCGAAAGGGGTAAAGATGGGTCTGGCAGACCCGGAAGGTGCTGCGCTGTACAGTTTTTACACCGAGGGCACGCTGGACAGCCCCGGATCATCCATCACCGAAGGCATCGGGCAGGGGCGGATTACCGCGAACCTTGAAGGCTTTACCCCGGATTACAGCTACCGGATCAGCGATGCAGAAGCCTTGCCGATTGTGTTTGATCTGCTGCGCGACGAAGGGCTGTGCATGGGCGGATCGACCGGCATCAATATCGCGGGGGCCATGCGGATGGCCCGCGATATGGGGCCGGGGCATACCATTGTCACCATCCTGTGCGATTACGGCAGCCGCTATCAATCAAAGCTGTATAACCCTGCGTTCCTAAAGGAAAAAGGCCTTCCAGTGCCTGATTGGCTGGACCGCGGGCCGCGCGCCATACCCACCGTGTTTGAAGACGCATGACTGCGAAGTGTGGCAAGGTATTTGCAGCGTTTTTATTGGCGTTGCTGATTGACCTGTCAAACGGTGCCGCGATTTTTGCACAAACCACGGAGGCAACTGCCACCGCGACGAGTGATGCAGGCGCCAGCACGCTGGACTACACCGCTTGGGCGGCGATGGCGCTGCGGGCCGAAGGCGTGGTGGAGGATCGCGCGACCCTTGGGGCAACCTTTGAAACAGTTCGTGCGCAATTGGTGGATTGGCGGGCGGCGTTTCTGGTGGCGCAAAGCGCCAATTCGGCGCGCATCGGCAGTCTGCGCAGCCAGATTGCAGCGCTTGGGCCGGCCCCCGTAGAAGGTGCGATTGAAGCGACTGAGATTGATGATCGGCGCACCGAATTGTCGGATCAACTGGTGCGGTTGCAGGCACCGGGAATTGCTGCGGACGAAGCGTATAGCCGTGCCGATGGTTTGATCCGCGAGATTGATTTGCGCTTGCGCCAACGTCAGGCGGATGAATTGCTTCGGCTATGGCCGACGCCGATCAACCCGGCAAACTGGCCCGCCGCGATGCGGGCTGTCAGTTCGGTTGCGGTTGGGTTGTGGTCGGAAACGTCGGGCAAGTGGCGTGATAATGCTGCGCGAACGCAGTTGGGCGATAATTTTCCACTGACGCTTGTGTTTTTGGCCGTGGCACTTGGGCTTTTGTGGCGGGGGCAGGCATGGTTGCAAGGCTTGGCTCTGCGTGTGCAGGCCAAAGCCGCTGCGCGCAGACGCAAGGTATCCAGCGCCCCTGCGCAAGGACGCAATATCTGGAACGTGATCGCCTCTCTGGTGCAAGTGATCGTGCCGACTGTCGGTGTTATGGCATTGGCGAAGGCGCTGCAGCTGACCGGGCTGTTGGGCCCACTGGGCGAAAGTATCGTGCAGAACCTGACCACAATCGGCTTTGTCGCCTTTGCGGCGATTTGGCTGGGCGGGCAGGCGTTTCCGGTAGCGTCAAACCCGGATGCCGTTTTGCGCCTGACCGATGAGCGCCGCGCGAAGGGGCGGTTCGCCACCGGTGCGTTTGGGTTGGTTATGGGGCTGGAGGTGTTCCGCAACGCGGTGCTGGAACCGATTGGCGCAGGCGAGGCCGCGCTGGCCGTGCTGCAGTTCCCGATTCTTTTGCTGGGCGGACTTTTGTTGTTACGCCTCGGCCATGTTTTGCGGCGCCATAAATCGGCTGAAAGGGGCGATGACAACGAACCGATGTTCCGCAACCGTATCTTGCAGCTTTTGGCACAGGGGGCGGTGATCATTGGTGTGCTGGGGCCAGCGCTTGCCGCAGTGGGATATGTGGCGGCGGGGGCTGCGTTGATTTTCCCCGCAGGGCTAACGCTGGGGTTGGTGGCGTTGTTGTTCATTTTGCAGCAACTGGTGGACGATGTTTTTGCGGTGATGGTTCGCGACCGCGATCCGGGGCGGGCAGCACTGTTGCCGGTGCTGGTCAGTTTTGGGCTGACGCTGGCCAGCCTGCCTGTTTTTGCCCTGATCTGGGGCGCGCGGTTTGAAGACCTGACAGAGCTGTGGACCCGGTTTCGCGAAGGCTTTTTACTGGGCAATACCCGCATTTCGCCCACGGATTTTCTGTTCTTTGCCATCATTTTTGCGCTTGGATATATGCTGACACGGTTGTTTCAAGGGGCGTTGAAATCGACCGTGTTGCCCAAGACCAGCCTTGATCAGGGCGGTCAGAACGCGATCGTTGCCGGGGTCGGCTATACTGGCATTTTCATTGCGGCGCTGGTGGCGATTAACGCGGCGGGGATAGATCTTTCCGGTCTGGCCATCGTGGCCGGTGCGCTGTCTGTTGGCATTGGTTTTGGCTTGCAAAACATCGTGTCTAACTTTGTGTCTGGCATCATTTTGCTGATTGAACGGCCTGTTTCGGAAGGCGACTGGATCGAAGTTGGCAATGTGCAGGGCATCGTAAAGGCAATCTCGGTCCGGTCCACCCGGATACAGACGTTTGACCGCACCGATGTAATTGTGCCCAACACCGATCTGGTGGCGGGGCGGGTGACCAACTGGACCCGGTTTAATCTGACGGGGCGGTTGATTGTGCCCGTGGGCGTGGTGTTCGACAGCGACACGCGGGTGGTGGAGCGTATATTGCGCGACATTGCCGAAGCACAGCCGATGTCGATTTTGAATCCACCGCCAGTGGTAGCTTTTGTTGGTTTTGGCGCGGATGCGATGATGTTCGAGGTTCGGGTGATCCTGCGGGATGTAAATTTCAGTCTTGCCGTGCGGTCAGAGATCAATCACCAGATTGTGGAACGGCTGACCGCTGCGGGCATTGGCATTGCACATAATTCGCGCGACGTGACCTATAAGTTAGAGGCGGAACGTGATGCAGCCCGTGCCGCACTGGTATCGAAAGGCCAACCCGGATGACGCGCCTGCTGTTTCGCGAGGATGCCTATTTGCGCCAATGTGTGGGCCTTGTGTCAGGCCACACGGACGAAGGCGCAATCGTGGTGGATCAAACCGTGTTTTACCCGACGGGCGGCGGCCAGCCGGGGGATGCGGGGTACGTTCAATGGGACAAGGGCCGAATTGCCATTGCCACGGCGATCAAGCTGCAAGGTGGGCGGGTCGGCTTGGTGCCCGCCGAACCTGCGGCAATGCCGCCCGAAGGGGCGCAGATCACCCAAGTATTGGACTGGGACCGAAGGCACCGCCATATGCGTATTCACACCGCGTTGCATTTGCTATCGGTGGTGATCCCATTGCCAGTGACCGGTGGCCAGATCGGGGTGGAACGCGGGCGGCTGGATTTCGATATGCCGGATCCGCTGGAAGATGTGGCCGCGGTGGATGAGGCGTTGAATGCGTTGATCGACCGCGATCTTGTGGTGTCAGAGACATGGATTACCGATGCGGAATTGTTGGCCAACCCCGGTTTGGTGAAAACGATGTCGGTGATGCCGCCGATGGGGCAGGGCCAAATCAGGCTGATCCGCATCGGGCAAGGGGTGGACCAGGCTGATCTGCAACCTTGTGGCGGCACCCATGTGGCGAGGACGGGTGAGATTGGCCGGGTGGAAATTGGCAAGATTGAAAAGAAGGGGCGGCAGAACCGCCGGGTGAGTTTGACCTTGGTTTGAGGGGGGGCGGGCAGGCAGGCCGTGCTTTATGCTGGCTTATGTAATTGTTATCAAAAGATGATTTAGATGTTGTTGCTGGGCGTCAGATCATTTTTGTAACAGGTTAGCGTCGTGACATGGTAGCTGTAGGCGCGGGTTTCACCCAACTCATGGCGCATCGAACCGCTCGCCGATATAGCCCTTCGTCTCAGGCGCGGTGGCCAGATCGTAGAGGTCAATCGTCTCCTCGCCGTAGGGGCGGTAGAGGGTGTTTTCCGCCTCAAACCCCGCCGCCGTGGTCAAGGTACGAACCAACCCCTGCGCATCGCGGTGCAAAGTAGAGACGCCGGTGACGATGGCCCCGCCGGAGTCTTTGGTTTTGGAAATGCGGATCGAGGCGTGGAGATAAAGCAACAGCTCCTCCGCAGCACCTTGGCCATAGTTCCGGATTTCGACCGAGCCAAGATAGGCCGTGGCGGGCTGCAAAGGTGTGGGCGCATCGCATAGCTGCGCCTAGGTACGGTAAAGCGTCCGCGCCGCCCGCACACCCGCCGCCGTGGTGACCGCGCGCACCGAGTCTTGGGCATCGCGCTGCAGAGTTGAGACGCCGGTGACGATTTCATCAACTTTGCGTTGACCCTGCGGCGCAGGGGGGGGATGAAAATGGCCGGACGGAAAGATCTGCCATCAAACCCGACAGATGAATTGGCTGGCACTGCAATTGCTTTGCGCAGCTCCGAATCCCCCCTTGCACCCCGGCCCCCAGTCCCTATAACACCGCGCAACGGATCGGTGGCCGAGTGGTCGAAGGCGCACGCCTGGAAAGTGTGTAGGCGGGGAACCGTCTCTAGGGTTCGAATC
>JACMNW010000132.1 GCA_014378345.1 Pseudorhodobacter sp.
CGGGCATGAGTGTGCAGCAAAATCGTCTGATAACGGACCGTTTGATCAGTGGTTTTTCCCGCGGCTTCAAAAGCTGGGAGGCCTTGTTGGTTGTGGTGGCGGTGGCGATTTTCATCGTGAATTCATTCGCCTCACCGTATTTTCTGGATCCGTGGAACCTGTCGGACGCGACCTTCAACTTTACCGAAAAGGCGATGATTGCATTCGCGATGGCGATGCTGATCGTGGCGGGGGAGATTGATTTGTCGGTGGCTTCAATCATCGCACTGGCATCCACTGCGATGGGGCTGGCAATGACGGCAGGGTTAGGTGTGCCGGGCATTGTGGCGGTGGGTTTGCTGGCCGGGCTGGCCTGCGGGGCGGTCAACGGAGCGTTGGTGGCGGGCATGGGGTTGCCCTCGATCGTGGTAACAATCGGTACGATGAGCCTGTTTCGTGGCATCAGCTACATTGTCTTGGGCGATAAGGCCTTCACCGGTTACCCGCCGGAATTCGCTTACTTTGGGCAAGGTTACGTAGTTTGGGTGTTCTCATTCGAACTGGTGCTTTTTGCGGCGACGGCTGTGGTTTTTTGGGTTCTTCTGCACCAGACCAATTTTGGCCGCACCATTTATGCGATTGGCAATAACCCAACGGCAGCGCTGTTTTCGGGGATACGGGTGAACCGTGTGCGGTTCATTTTGTTTCTGCTGACTGGGCTTATGTCGGGGATCGCGGCAGTCTGTCTGACGTCGCGGCTTGGGTCGACCCGCCCATCTATTGCGACAGGGTGGGAGCTGGAGGTGGTAACGATGGTGGTTTTGGGTGGTGTCAACATCTTGGGTGGTTCGGGCACTATTCTGGGTGTTGTTTTGGCAGCGTTCGTGATGGGCTTGGTGACGTTTGGCTTTGGGCTTTTGAATGTGCCGGGCATTGTCATGTCGATCTTTATCGGGCTTCTGTTGATCGGGGTTATCGCCCTGCCCCGGCTTTGGGCAAGGTGGCGGTAAGATGGAACGATACGCCTTTCGGATGCGTCTGAATGCGGGGATGGAGGCAGAGTACCGCCGCAGACATGATGCGATCTGGCCCGAATTGGTTGATCTGCTGCAAAAGGCGGGGATCAGCGATTATTCCATCTATCTGGACCGGGAGACGCGGCTACTGTTCGGCGTTCTGACCCGGGTATCAGGGCATGGGATGGATGATCTTCCGCAAAGCCCGGTCATGCAACGCTGGTGGGCGCATATGGCCGATATCATGGATGTAGCGGCAGATGATGCGCCCGTGGCAGTGCCGTTGGTGCCGCTATTTCACATGCCATGACGTCCTGCCCGCGTCATGTTGCCGTGATCGACATTGGCAAGACCAATGTAAAGCTGGCGCTGGTCGACAGGGCCGCGATGGCTGAAGTGGCGGTACTGACGCGGCCGAATGTGGTTTTGCCCGGGCCGCCATATCCGCATTTTGATACTGACGGAATTTGGGCCTTTTTACTGGCAGGGTTGGCGCAGTATCAAACCTCGCATGGGATAGATGGAATTTCGATTACCTCGCACGGGGCTTGTGCGGCCTTGTTGGCTGCGGATGGCAGTTTGGCAACCCCGGTGTTGGACTATGAACATAACGGGCCTGCGCAGACTGCGGCGGAATATGACGCGCTGCGACCCGAGTTTGCTGTGACGGGATCGCCACGGCTGGGAATGGGGCTGAACCTTGGGGCGCAACTGCATTGGTTATTTGCGCGGGATACGGAGTTGCTGGGCCGGGTACAAAGCGTGGTCACTTGGCCACAATATTGGGGGTTTAAACTTACCGGAGCCACGGCGTGCGATGTGTCGTCGCTGGGCTGCCATACGGATTTATGGGAACCCGGTGCCGGGCGGTTTTCAGGGTTGGTGGATAGGTTGGGGCTTGGTGGCAAGATAGCACCACCGAGACGACCGAACGAGGTTTTGGGCGCGCTATTGCCAGAGGTCGCGGCGGTGACGGGGATTTCTGTTGGCACGCCCGTGGTCTGTGGCATCCACGATAGCAACGCCTCCTTGTTGCCACATTTGCTGACGCAAACGGGCCCGTTTGCGGTGGTATCGACCGGAACATGGGTTGTGTGCATGGCAGTCAGCGGGTCCGCCGCCGTTATGGACAGCGCGCGCGACGTGCTGATGATTGTGGCCGCCGATGGCCGCGCGGTGCCATCGGCGCGGTTCATGGGCGGGCGGGAATATGAGGTGGTGCGGGCAGGGTGTGCGGCCGTGACGACACCTGCCGATGAAACAAAGGTTTTGGCGTTAGGGTTGATGTTGCGGCCATCTGTGGCAGACGGCGGGCCGTTTCCGGCATGCCGGATAGGCTGGAGCCACGCGCCGCACGGGTTCAGCGATGGCGCGCAAGAGGTGGCATTGGCGTTCTATCTGGCCCTGATGACGGCGGAATGTTTGCTGCTGACCGGGGCGATAGGGCCCGTGATTGTTGAGGGGCCGTTTGCGGCAAATGCGCCCTATTGCCGGATGCTGTCGGCGGCCTGCGGGCGGCAGGTGTTGCGCGCGCAATCACAGACAGGCACCAGCATTGGGGCCGCGTTATTGTTCGGCGCGCCAGACAAGTCGCTGGCTTTGGAGCCGACAGTGCAAGCGGCCGATGCGGTTGCCTATCGCGGCTATGCGCTGGCTTGGCGCGCCGCGACTGGGGGTTAACCCAAGGCGGCGCGGGCGTATAGGGTTCTCATCGCGGCCTCGACCTCGTGCCACGCAGTGCGGGCCATGGACCGGAATACCAGCACATCAAACGCATAAGGCGCTGTACGCAACAGAACTGATTGCATGTGGTTCAGCGGCGCGCGGGCACAGGTGCCTTGCGGAAAAGACTGCAGGCGCAGATCAAGCGGGTAAACCCGCACCAGGGCATCAGCGGCTGTCGGCCCCTCAAGGCGCAGGCAGGCCCAGCCGCCAGATTGGTCTGTAAGGGCGGCCCCTAGCAGGGCATCTGGCGCAGGAAGGCCAATCAGAAAGGCTTGATGTCTGGCTGTCCAAACCAACAGGGCGTCGCTCGATGTGGTGAAGCAATTGGGGGCAGGAAAGGCAAGGCCAAGCGGTTTCAATACCTTTGCCACGGCTTTGTCTTGCCCCGGGAATATTGCGATGGACGTGATAGAGCCGAGCAACCTTTCTGACATGCGTAAGCCGCCGATGGTGAGGGGATCAGTGCCAGACAGGGGCGATTTTGCTATCAGTTCAGGCACGAAGTTTCACCCCTTCCTTATCAAAAAACACCGGGTCGGTTACGGTGCAAAGGCAATCTATCTGCCGCAAATGATCAACCAACCGAATGGTTTCGCTGTGCCGCGCGCGACCATTTTTCAGGAAGGCCAAGCCCAGCCAGCTGTTCAACGTGGGCGAATAGCCAACGGATGTGACATAGCCCTGATCATGGGTGCGGTGCACGGGATCACCCGTTTTGAACAAATGCGCACCGGACGATATTGCCATGGCGCCGATGGCACGCAAACCTACCAGTTGTTCACGTTCTGGCCCGACCATGCCGGAGCGGGCTGCGGGGGCTTTGCCGATGCAGTCTTTCTTGGCCGATACCATCTTTTCCATGCCGATGTCATAGGCGGTTATACGGCCGTGAATCTCGGCATGGGTGATGAAGCCCTTTTCAATGCGCAGCACATTCAACGCCTCCATCCCGTAAGGCCCACCGCCCATGGTTTCCGCACGCGCGAGCAAATCGCGGAACAATGCCTCGCCAAAGCGGGCGGGAACGGCGATTTCGTAACCTTCTTCGCCAGAGAAAGAGATGCGGAACAGGCGGGCGTTGACACCCTGAATAGTGACGGGTGTGACCCCCATAAAGGGAAGAGCGGGGTCATGGTCCAGCATCGACGTCAGAAGCGCACGCGCTTTTGGGCCGGCGATGGCGAATTGCGCCCAAGACTCAGTGACCGAAATGAACCGCAAATCCCAGTTCGCGCAGTACGCTTGATGCACGAAATCAAGGTGGCGCATCACTGGGCCAGCGGCGGCGGTTGTGGTGGTCAGCAGATAGTGGTTTTCCCCCAGACGCGCGGTAGTCCCATCATCCAGCACATGGCCATCTTCGCGCAGCATCAAACCGTAGCGCACTTTGCCGACTTGAAGCGTAGAAAACGTATTGGAATAGACGAAGTCAAGAAAACGCGCGGCGTCCTTGCCTTGTATATCGATCTTGCCAAGCGTTGACACGTCGGCCACGCCCACCGAATTGCGAACCATGGTGACTTCGCGGTTACAGGCCTGTTGCCATGTAGTTTCGCCGGGTTTGGGAAAATAGCTGGGGCGGTACCAAAGGCCTGCCTCAATCATCGGGGCACCCCGATCTCGGCTGGCCTGATCGGAGGTCATATAGCGTTGCGGCGCAAAGCCTGCACCCCGCCCCCCTGCCCCCATTGCGGCGATAGACACCGGAACGAAGGGCGGACGGAAGGTCGTACTTCCGGTTTCC
>JACMNW010000133.1 GCA_014378345.1 Pseudorhodobacter sp.
CTGCGATTTCAGATGCTGGTGGCGATGCGCATCGGACTGCAATACCCGGCCAAGCCGCATGGGGACTGGCGGATGCGACGGGTCTTCCCGGCTTGGTCATGACAGGTTTCAAGGCAACCTTGACGTCACACCAGATCGCAGCATGGCGACACTGCGCAACCCCGCATCCGAAGCAATCTCTGCCATCGCGAGCTTTCCTGGTGCGTAGCCCATCTTGAATGCGTCACGCGCGATGACCAGGACCAGCATTGCCGACGCCGCTCCCGTCTCGCCCGCCGCCATCGCCGGGTAAGCGACAGGCAGTTTTGAACGTCGCGTTCGGTAAAATCGACTGCGGGCGATCATCATTTCCAAAGCTGCGTAACGCTCTCCGTTGCCATTCGACAAGACAAAGTCGATCAGCGGTTCGGCATCCGCATCGCCGTAGCGGCTTGCGTTTTGCAGGGCCGACAAGAAGGCCCGGCCCTGGCTGAAGTTTTCTGAAAAGACTGTATCGGCCTCAAGGGCAGCGGCGACCGACAAGATGCTGCAAGAGACGCCATCGTCCAGACGCGGCGCACGGCCAGATAGGCAAATCGCTGCGGCACCTTCACCGGGGATTACACCCTGTGCATTGCTTACTCCCGAAAGGCGGTTGGCCACCGCAAGGCGATCCAGATCCACCGGGTTCAAAAGGCTGTCCATTCCGACCAGGATCACATGGTCAACGGCGCGCTTTGTGATCAAATCGTTGGCATGAGACAGGGCAAGAAGTCCGGCGGCAGCACCGCCATCGAAAACATGTGACGATGAATGGAACGGCATCGCCACGGTTGCCAACAGGAAGTCCAAGAGGTCGTGCGGGGCAACATGGTCATAGCAGGGATGACTGCGGGTGCTTTCTGGCGGAGTAACAAGCAACGCGGTCCGTTCAACACTTGCCAAATCCGTCTGTTGGGCCTCGAGAAACGCCTCACGTATGGCGCGGGCGGCCAGATTGATGATCCATCGGGCCGGATCGCGCTTTAACCGCCAATGCGATGGAATCCGTGCAACGATCTGCTCTGTCCCGAACGGGTTTGATAGAAGCTCAATCTCAAAGCCCGAAATACCGGCGCGAAACGCGGCGCAAGTCTGCGGTGCGGTCAGGCCGACGGCTGTCACTGCACCTGAGCCGACGATCCACAAAGGCGGGATCAAAGGGCCCACGCCGGCGCTCCCTGCAACGTGCCTTCACCACCCAACGGATTGATATAGGCCTTGTCCTTGCGCCGTGCGTTCAGAAAGACCGGTGAGACATGCCCGATGATGGCTTCGCGCAACTTAGGCGTTTTGCGGCGGGTCACGAAACTCATCCGTGCCTTCAGGGTGATGCGGCGCAGATCGGGCTCGATAAGGACGGTGTCTGGCTCGAACATCTTTTCCTCAATCCCACGGTCGCGCAGCAGCCGGACTGGAGCGGTGACCATGGGTAGCCGGAATTCCCAGCGGCCTTCAGGCGTCATATTGATCAGCGTGGCTGTCACACCCGGA
>JACMNW010000134.1 GCA_014378345.1 Pseudorhodobacter sp.
TGCAGATGATGATACCGAAAATACTGCAAAGTTGAGCGAGGTATCCGGTCAGGCAGTCGAAGCGGATATCCAGCAGGGACAGGCCAAAGTTGGCGAAGATGCTGTTGTCGGTGCGGATAGCATTGTGTTTCACGATAAAGTTTTAACAGAACCGGACACATCTGGGCAAGCCGACCCTGTTGATGCCGATGATCTGGACGATTCTGCGGCGTTTGTAAGCGAAGACCTGTTGCGCGAAATTGTACGGGACATGATACGTGAAGAACTACAGGGCACTTTGGGTGAACGAATTACACGCAATGTCCGTAAACTTGTGCGGGTAGAAATCAGCCGGGCACTGGCATCGCGGGATTTCGATACGATCGCTCATCGCGGTTAATCCGTAAGCTGTTTTTTTGCACATAGACGGCCAAACCGACGGTCCCGCGTGGCGTCAGCTGAGGCCGCCTGCCTATTGTCGCAGATATCATATATCGCAGACACCAGATATCTGCGACATCAGATGTCGCAGTCATCAGACAGAAATACGCGCCAAGTGGCGCGTAACTTGACGATATTTTGGCACTATCAGGCGGCTTCTGCCTGATCCAGTTCCAAGGCGTGACGCCGTTCGCTTTCTTCGCGAGACAGCGCAACAGATGTGCGTATGCCTTTGGTAACAAAGGTCATAAGGCCTTTTACCACACGTTCGTTCGGGTCGATCCCCGCGCAGGACAACACCTCGCGCCCATCGCGCGACCGTGCCCAACGGGCGATTTGTTCTGGCCCGTTGCCATATTTCTTATCATCTGCAATGGCATCATCCAAAGCAGCCAAAACCACCGCCGCAAATAGCTTGCGTGCGCGCTGGCCCTGTTCAAAGTTGAAAGCGGTGCTATCAACGAAATCCAACATCTCGTCGTCCTTTTTTCTTGCTCTTGTAGTTTCTGACGTTTGGCGTTTATGACGAACTTAAGACGATTCGTCTATCCCGGTTTGGAATGACTGCCATGCAATTTTTGCATGGCTTATCTGGTCCGCTACTGTATCTAGTCGCCTTGTCAGACTTATATTCCCCATATATAGCGTGCCCGGACAACCGTTCAAGCTTTAGTCAAGGTTTTGCCACAAATGCCCAAGGTCAATGGAAATGAAATTCGCCCCGGCTTCATTCTGGAGCATGACGGCGGTCTGTGGGCAGCGGTGAAGGTGAACCATGTGAAACCGGGCAAGGGCGGCGCTTTTGCACAGGTGGAATTAAAGAACCTGCGCGATGGCCGCAAATTGAACGAGCGGTTCCGGTCTGAAGACAAAGTGGAACGTGTCACGCTTGAAAACAAGGATCAGACGTTTCTTTACGAAACCGATGGCCGGTTGGTGTTCATGGATTCTGAAACCTATGAGCAGACGGAAATTGATGCCGAACTGCTGGGCGACCGCCGCCCGTTTCTGCAAGATGGTATGATGGCTACAGTGGAATATTACGGGGACGAGGCGCTGAACGTGCAGCTTCCGCAAAAGGTGCGTTGTCAGGTGGTGGATACCGAACCGGTGCAAAAGGGCCAGACGGCGGCAAACAGCTTTAAGCCGGCGATTTTGGACAATGGCGTGCGGATCATGATCCCACCGTTCATCGGGCCGGAAGAATTTATCATCGTGCATACCGAACTGATGGAATATTCCGAACGCGCCTGATTGGCGCGTTGCAAAAATCTTATGAAGATTTTTTGGAAGAGTTTTGTGAAAACTCTTGGGCCGCCCGTTGGGTGGCCTTTGTTAGTCTGCGGTGATCTGGGCGGTCCCTGCTATGAGCGGGCCATTCAGGCGATCAAAGCGCAGGTAGGCGATGGCATGATCGCCCGATTGGGTGAAAAGCGTGCCGCTTGGTTTATCACCTGCCAAAATGGGTGTGCCCACGGCAGCAGCGCCTGTAATTCGTACCCGCACCAAGCCTTTGCGCAGGTCAGTTTTGTGTTTCATGCGGGCGGTGACTTCTTGCCCGACATAGCAACCTTTCCGAAAATCGACACCGTGCAGGCGTTCAAAACCGGATTCCAACAAGTAGCTGTCATCCGCGATCAGCTCGACCCCGGTTTCAGGGATGCAATGGGTGACGCGGATGGCATCCCAGTCGATGCTGGGAGTCGACCCGGTTTTGCCATAGGCACGCCAACCGAGTGCGGGATGGCGGGGGTCTGCGAATGTGCCAACAGGGGCTTGGCCAAGACCGCGTGTGACCTGCACATCGGTGGATGTGATCTGCACATCGGCCCGCAGGCGGTACATCATCAGGCGGCGCAGAATTGCATCTGCGAAGGTGGATTTAATGTCGATCAGCAAGGTGTCGGGCGTTTTGACGACAAAGAAATCAACCAGGTATTTGCCTTGCGGGGTTAACAGGGCTGTCCAGACAATGCCGGGGACTTTGCCGAGGGGGGCCACGTCATTGCTGACCATGCCTTGCAGGAATGTCAGGGCATCGGCCCCGGTAACGCACAGGACGGTGCGATCAGGTGCTTTTTCGCCGGTATTCAATTCTGGTTGCCTGACTCTTTGAATTGCAGTTTGTAAAGCTGCGCGTAAAGCCCGTCTTTGGCAACCAGATCGTCGTGGCGCCCCTGTTCTACGACGCGGCCTTTGTCCATCACGATGATCTTATCGGCCTCGCGCACGGTGGACAGGCGGTGTGCGATGACAAGGGTGGTGCGACCCGCACGCAGGCGGTTCAAAGCGTCGGCGACGAGGGCTTCGGATTTGGCATCAAGGGCGGAGGTTGCTTCATCCAGCAACAAAATAGGGGCATCGCGCAGCAGCGCACGCGCGATGGCTACGCGTTGGCGCTGGCCACCAGACAGGCCGGATCCGCGCGGTCCGGCGGCGGTATCAAGGCCTGCGGGCAGGTTGGCCGCAAAGTCGGTGACATGGGCTGCGTCGAGTGCGGTTTGCAAAACGCTGTCCGGCAGATCTTGCCGCCCCAGAACCACATTCTCACGCAGGGTTTCGTCAAACAGCGCTGTGTCTTGCGACACCGAGGCGAAGACCGCGCGCAGATCGGCAAGCGCAAGTGTGGCGGTGTCTTGATTGCCGACCAGAATATGGCCCTTTGCGGGTTCTAACAGCCCGGTCAAAAGGTGAAACACTGTGGTTTTACCAGCGCCCGATGCGCCAACCAAGGCCGTGATCTTGCCCGCGTCGGCGGTAAAGCTGAGGCCATGCAGCACAGGTGTTGGGCCATAGCCAAAGGACACGTCATTAAAAGTAATGCCAGGCGCGCCGGGTAGCGCGGTGTAGGCGGCAGAGGCGCGTCTTGGCGTGGGCTGACTGTCAAATATCCAATAGACGCGGGTCAGGCTGGCCGCAGCGGTTTGCCAAAGGCCCGACAGATCGCCCAA
>JACMNW010000135.1 GCA_014378345.1 Pseudorhodobacter sp.
CTTATATCAAGCTGCCGCCCTTTATCGTGACGCTTGGCACATTGCAGGTTTTTACGGCGCTGAAACTTTGGTACTCCGGCTCGGAGTCAATTCGCAACGTTGATATTGCAGAAAAAGCCCCGGCCTTGCTGTGGTTTGGTGTGGCGGTCAGGTTTGGCGCATTCAAGCTGACCTACGGCAGCTTTTCACTGATCATACTTGCCATAATCTTCCTGTATATCCTTAGCCAAACGGCCTGGGGGCGGCATGTGCACGCGATTGGTGATGATCCGGAAGCTGCGATGCTGTCAGGCATCCGTAGCAATCGCACGTTGGTTTCCGTCTATGCTGTGGCAGGGCTGATTTGCGGCTTTGCGGCTTGGGTTGCGATTGGGCGGGTGGGGTCTGTTTCGCCAGTGTCTTTTGATACGGTCAACCTTGCCTCCATTACCGCCGTGGTGATCGGGGGGACGTCGTTGTTTGGCGGGCGCGGGTCGATCATCGGGTCGGTTTTGGGCGCGATGATTGTGGGCGTGTTTACAACCGGCCTGTCGTTGGCAGGTGTTGATGACTACTGGCAACTTTTTGCGGCGGGCTGTCTGGTCATTACCGCAGTCGCACTTGATCAATGGCTGCGGAGGGCAACACAATGAGCGATGTAAAACCTATCCTGACGTGCCGTGGCCTGATGAAGCGGTACGGCACCGTGGTGGCGATGAACGGGGCGGATTTCGATTTGTACCCGGGCGAGATTACGGCCGTGATCGGTGATAACGGCGCTGGCAAATCGACCTTGATCAAGGCGATTGCAGGCGCAGTTATCCCGGACCACGGCGAGATTACGCTGGAAGGGCAGGCGGTTCAATTCAAATCCCCGCAAGACGCGCGCAAACTGGGGATCGAGACGGTGTATCAAAACCTTGCCATGTCACCGGCGCTGTCGATTGCCGATAACATGTTTCTGGGCCGCGAATGGCGAAAACCGGGCATTATGGGGTCTGTGTTTCGTCAGATGGACCGGGCTGGTATGGAAAAGTTCGCCCGTGACAAGCTGTCGGAACTGGGCCTGATGACCATCCAGAACATCAATCAGGCGGTAGAATCCCTGTCGGGCGGGCAACGCCAAGGCGTGGCCGTGGCGCGGGCGGCGGCGTTTGGATCGAAGGTTGTGATTTTGGACGAACCGACGGCGGCTTTGGGGGTGAAAGAAAGCCGTCGGGTGCTGGAATTGATCCGCGATGTGCGCAGCCGGGGCATTCCGATCATTCTGATCAGCCACAACATGCCGCATGTGTTTGAGGTGGCGGACCGTATTCATATTCACCGACTGGGGCGGCGGTTGTGCGTGATTGATCCGAAGGAACATTCGATGTCGGATGCGGTGGCCTATATGACGGGTGCTATACTGCCCGAAGGCGTGGCCGAGGTCGCATGACACCGGCGGATCTTGCGCGCGAAATCACGACGCGTGGGGCGGTGGCGGACCGGTTTATTGTTGGCGTCGCTGGCCCACCGGGGGCCGGTAAATCCACGATTGCAAAGGATATTGCCCAAGCGATTGGCGCTGGCGCACGCGTTGTGCCGATGGACGGGTTTCATCTGGATAATGTGGTGTTGGACAGGTTGGGTTTGCGGGCGCGGAAGGGTGCACCAGAAACGTTCGATGCGGTGGGATTTGTGCATTTGATGCTGCGGCTTCGGGCCGGGGGCGATGCGGCCATTCCGGTGTTTGACAGAAGTGCGGATTTGGCGCGGGCTGGCGCCGATCTGGTGACGGGCGCAGATAAGTATCTGATTGTTGAAGGCAATTATCTTTTGCTGAACGAATCCCCGTGGTGTGATCTTGCCCCGTTGTTTGATATGACTGTTTTCATTGATGCGCCGGAGACGGAGCTAGATCGCCGCCTTCTGGAGCGTTGGCATCAACATGGCAAAACGCCTGATGAAGCACGGCACTGGATTGATATCAACGATATGCCCAATATCAGGCGTGTCACCCAAGGATCGCGGCAAGCGGATATCGTGATAGGCGATTAAGGTCCGGGAAAAAGTTTTTTTATAGAAAATTTTTCAGGCCCAAAGATTTTTCATACGAAAATTCTTATTATTCAGGGCGTCATGGCCTTGCGTTGTTTCGCCCGTTCAATCCCCAATGTGCGCTCGCGCCAGATGATCAGGCAGCCTGCGGTAACGACCACGGCTGCCCCGATCAGCATGGTAACGGTCGGCACCTCGGCAAAGACGAAATAGCCGATGGCAAGGGCGAAGATCATCGAGGCATAGTCGAACGGGGCCACGAGTGACGCATCCGCCTCGCGGTAGCTGGAAGTCAGGAATATCTGGCCAACGCCACCCAGAAGACCCGCACCGACAAGCAACGCCGCTTCTTTTGGGGTTGGCATCACCCAGCCAAAGGGCAAGGTGGCGAGTGACAGGATGGTTGCGGTAAGCGAGAAATAGAACACGATGGCAGGGGTTTTTTCTGTCATCACCAGTTTGCGCACGAACACTTGGGCAAGGGCTGCGAACACGGCACCGCCGAGGACAAGGATCGCACCGAAGGCTTCGGCTTGGCCTATACGATCGCCTGTGGTGATCGAAAGCCGTGGCCAAACCACGATCAGCACGCCGACAAGGCCAAGGGCCACGCAAGATACGCGAAAGGCGCGCACCTGTTCGCCCAGAAACATCGCGGCGAAGATGACGGTCAGCAAGGGGGCAGTGTAGCCGATGGCGGTGACTTCGGGCAGCGGCAAATAGCCCAATCCGGCAAAACCAAGGCCCATGGCGATGGTGCCTACGAGACCGCGCCAGACATGGCCCATGGGGTTAGACGCCCCAAATCCGGTAGCGAGTTCGCGGCGCAAACCCAGCCAAAGCACGATGACAGGCATGGCGAAAAAGGACCGGAAGAATACGGCCTCGCCCGATGGCACACGGGCAGAGGTGGCTTTGATCAATGACGCCATGGTGATGAACACGATGACGGAGACCACTTTGTAGGCGATACCGCGCAGGGGGCGCATGGAAACCTCTGGTGTTCTGGTAAGATCAGGTCAATCACTCTGGCTTGAGGTCTGCAAGAGCTAAAGGCTGCGAAGTAAGGAGACTGCGATGGCGAATTCACCAATGGGTGCCTTGATCGACCAAGGGCGCGGGATTGTGCCAGCCGATTTGGTGCTGCGCGGCGGTTTGGTATTTGACCTGATCACGGGTGAACTGGTGCCTGGCGACGTGGCAATTTGCGGCGAGACGATTGTGGGGGTGTTTGACCACTACGAAGGCGCGCGCGTGATTGATGTGTCTGGGCAGATTTTGGTACCGGGCTTTATCGACACGCATCTGCATATCGAATCCAGTTTGGTAACGCCGCATGAATTTGACCGCTGTGTTGCGCCGCGCGGCGTGACGACGGCGATTTGCGATCCGCATGAAATTGCCAATGTCTGTGGGCTGGTGGGCATCCACTATTTTCTGGATTGTGCCGCGCAAACCGTGATGGATATTCGGGTGCAGCTGTCATCCTGCGTGCCATCGACCCATATGGAGACCACCGGCGCACGGCTGGAGGCGGCGGATCTGGTGCCATTGATGGACCATCCGGGGGTGATCGGGCTGGCGGAATTCATGAATTATCCCGGGGTGTTGGCCAAGGATGCCGGATGTCTGGTCAAGCTGGAAGCGTTTCGCGGCAGGCATATTGACGGGCATGCGCCGCTGCTTCGCGGGCGGGATCTGAACGGCTATATCGCGGCTGGTATCCGAACGGAACATGAGGCGACGACTTACGCCGAGGGCCTCGAAAAGCTGCGCAAGGGGATGCGGGTGTTGATCCGGGAAGGATCAGTATCAAAGGATTTGCACGCGCTGGTGGGGCTGTTGACGGAACGCCATGCGCCGTATCTGGCCTTTTGCACCGATGACCGCAACCCGCTGGATATCGCGGAACATGGGCATCTGGATTACATGATCCGCACGGCGATTGCCCTTGGTGCGCCGCCACTGGCAGTGTACCGCGCGGCGAGCCTTTCGGCGGCAGAAGCGTTTGGGCTGAAAGACCGGGGGCTGATTGCGCCCGGTAAACGCGCGGATATTGTGGTGATTGATACGCTTGAAGAATGCCATGCGTCCCGCGTTTTCGTGCGCGGGGTGGAGACGACGGCTGCGGCCTTTGCTGCGCGCGGGCAGACTGCCCCGGTCGCGCGGCAGTCTGTAAAAGCGCGGGTGGTGGAGGCCGAGCATTTCCGCACCGGTGGTAACCGGGTGGAGACCCCCGTGATCGGGATACTTCCGGGCAAGATTATTACGGAACATCTGACCTATGATATTGCCCCGGTTGACGGTGACAAACGCCCCGATATCGCCCGCGATCTGGTGAAAATCGCGGTGATTGAACGGCACGGCGTCAATGGCAACATCGCGACCGGGTTTGTGAAAGGCTTTGGCCTGCAGCGCGGGGCCATCGCGTCTACGGTTTGCCATGATCACCACAACATCGCAGTGGTGGGCGCAGATTACGCCGATATGGCGCTGGCGGCGAACCGGTTGGGCCAGATTGAGGGCGGGTTTGTGGTGGTGGAGGGCGGTGTTGTTTTGGCCGAACTGGCGTTACCCGTGGCAGGTTTGATGAGCCTTGAGCCGTTTGAAGTGGTGCGCGATGCGCTGGTAGGTTTGCGTGCAGCTGCCCGGACTTTGGGGGTTACGTTGGAAGAGCCGTTCTTGCAGCTGGCATTTTTATGCTTGCCGGTTATTCCGCATTTGAAGATCACCGATCACGGCATGGTGGATGTGGACAGGTTTGAGGTGATGCCTTAACGGCCGTGAAGAGGGGAAAGATACGCCTCCGGCGGGGGTATTTTTGAACAGATGAAATTGGTTGGCGATAAGCCCTAAAACCAAAAGCCGCCCTTTTTTGGGGCGGCTTTTGAGGTTTTGGTGGAGCCACGCGGGATCGAACCGCGGACCTCTTGAATGCCATTCAAGCGCTCTCCCAACTGAGCTATGACCCCGATGTTGGATGCAATAAATACCCTACTGCCCGGGCTGTTTAGTAAAGGCAGCAAGGGGGCGCAAGTGAAAAACTGCGCCCCGATACCCAATCAGAGTTCTTCTTCGTCACCCGGCACATCGGCCAGATCGTCAAGCGATACGGTATCATCTGCATCATCTTCGAGCAGTTCGTCATCAAGTTCCGCGTCATCAGAGACGCTGGTTTCAAGCAGTTCGTCCTCCGCCTCCAGATCATCAACAAGCGGATCATCTTTTTCAGGCACAACGCGTGCGATGACGGCCGCCTGCATCTTGCGACGCGCAGTTTCGATATCCACGACCTCGCCCGTGTAGGGGCTGATGATCGGAGTTTTGTTCAGGTCATAAAAGCGTTTGCCAGTCGTTGGGCAAAGCCGCTTCGTGCCCCATTCTTCCTTGGGCATGTTGCTTCCCTTGGTTGTCGGTTTATTCGTGAAGCGCCCGCTTGCCACAGGTGGGGGTGGGTGTCAAAGGCTTTCGCATGTTTTGCGAGGCGTTGCGGCTGTCGATGGGCACGCTATGCTAGAGTGCGAAAACAGAGGTGCATATGCCTGTCTTACCCGGCCCCCCCCCAGTTGATGTGGAACTGCGCAGATCGGCGCGGGCACAGCGATTTTCCTTGCGCGTATCACGACTTGACGGGCGTGTGACACTGTCTTTGCCACTGGCTGCGCGCGAAGCAGAGGCGTTAAAATTCCTGACAGCGCAGGAAGGCTGGTTGCGGGCGGCACTGGCGCGAATGCCTGGGATTGCGGTTGTGGCGATAGGATCAGTGTTGCCGGTTGAGGGGCGGGCGCTCGTGCTAATATCTGGCACCGGACGAAGTGTGCGGGTTGAGGGCGATTCGTTGATCTTGCCGGGCGATCCTGCACGGGCGGGCGTGCGGGCAATGGCCTATTTGAAGGTGCTGGCGCGGGACCGACTGGTTGCGGCAAGTGATCTGCATGCGGGGCGGTTGGGGCGGGATTTCAACAAGGTAAGTTTGCGCGATACGCGGTCACGCTGGGGATCTTGCACATCTGATGGTGGTTTGATGTTTTCGTGGCGGTTGATCATGGCACCGCCTGCTGTGCTGGACTATGTGGCGGCCCATGAGGTGGCACATTTGGCGCAGATGAACCATTCGCCTGCGTTTTGGGCGGTGGTGAAGGGGCTGTGCCCCGGCTACGGAGTGCACCGCGCGTGGTTGCGGGGGCAGGGGCAAACCCTGCACGGCTACCGGTTC
>JACMNW010000136.1 GCA_014378345.1 Pseudorhodobacter sp.
CTGACCAATCGCATGGCCCCCGCCGCCGTCTTCGCGCTGCCGTTCTTTCAACTGTATTCGGCGGTGGGGCTGTTCGACACCCACATCGCCGTGGCACTCGCTCATTGCTTGTTCAATATCCCGCTTGCCGTCTGGATACTCGAAGGCTTCATGGGCGGCGTACCAAAAGAACTCGACGAGACCGCTTTCGTCGACGGATATTCCTTCCCGCGCTTCTTCGGCACCATTTTCCTACCCAACATCAAGGCAGGCGTCGGCGTCGCCGCGTTCTTCTGCTTCATGTTCTCGTGGGTGGAACTGTTGCTGGCCAAAACCCTGACGGCGGTTGAAGCAAAACCAATCGCCGCCACCATGACGAAAACTGCCTCCAGTGCCGGGTATGAACTGGGCCTGCTCGCCGCTGCCGGAACCCTGACCATCATTCCTGGTGCCATCGTGATCTGGTTCGTTAGAAACTACATTGCCAAGGGCTTTGCCCTGGGGAGGGTGTGATGTTTAGTTTGGGATGGATGGCTTGGACTTGGCCGACAGCGTTTGTTTTCATTGGCATATTCTTTGCCATGGGCGTGCTGACCATGATGGAAATCCGGTATCCCGGTGGCGCCGAACGCAAAGGCATCCTGGGTCTTGTCACCACGCGCGGCGATCGTTTGTTCATCGCTTTGCTGGGGTCTGTCTACATTTTCCTTGCTTGGCTTGGCTTCATCGGCACGCCGCTTTGGGCACCACTTGGCCTTGCCTTCGCTTGGGGGGCTTTCAGCTTTTGGAAGGTATGATCACTGCACTTGAATGCTTTGCGATTGCTGCAAAAACGGGCTAAGCATCGGGAGAACGGATAAAATCGTGGGCAGGCTGGATTGATGGTGCAGAAGTACAAGTTTCTAACCGAGGTCGAACTCGAATTCATGACCCAGCTATGGGAGCTGGGGCAGGGCACTGTGCGCGACCTTCTGGATACGCTGTCGCCAGACCGCCCACTTGCCTACACTTCCGGCGCCACCATCATGCGCATCCTTGAACAAAAAGAATTTGTCACCAGCACAAAAGTTGGTAAAACATTTATATATCATCCTGTGTTGACCAAAGACGCTTATCAAACCCGGTCTATCAAGAACCTTTCCGAAAAGCTGTTTGACAATACGCCTGCTTCGCTTGTGGCACGTCTTGTTAATGACAGTGACTTGTCGCCAGAGGCGTTGGATGCGATCCGCACCCTTATAGATAAAAGGCTTAAGGATGATAACAGCTAGCACTGTTTTTGATGCTTATCTCGATGTGAATGCGCTGTTATTGCTGGCGTGTACCGCCTGTTTTGCAACCGGTTACGCCCTGCGGTTTGTTGGGCTTGGCCATACTGTTTTGGCCCAGCTGCGCATGATGCGGGCTACGTTTTTGGCGGTTGTGATCAGCCCTTTTATTGTAATCGTTTTCATGGCTGTGGTGCAAAATGGTTATATCCTGCCTGACTCCGTGCCCAACCTGTCTGATTTTATTGTGGCCCAGTATCTTCATGGTGCGTTTGAAATGAACCCCACGGCACTGGAAAATCTTCTCAGCGTGCGGTCACAAACGGCGTCGGCGTTTTTTGAAACGCATGATGCTGTGGGTGTTCCGGTCGTTGCGCTTTTGGTGGCCGGGATTGTGGTTTTCGGCCTTCGGCTTGCGCTTTCGATCCTGCGCCTCCGTCGGATGATCAGGGACAGCTATGCGTGGCGGCGGTTCGGATCGTTGCATTTGCGGCTGTCAGATGAAATTTCGGTGCCATTTTCCACCCGCAGCTTGCGCAACCGCTTTGTCGTGTTGCCCTCTGCCATGATTACCCGCAACGCCGATCTGCGTATCACACTGGCCCATGAAATACAGCATCTGCGCCAGAATGATGTGACTTGGGAAATTTTTCTGGAAGCGTTGCGTCCGTTGTTTTTCTGGAACCCGGCCTTCTACCTGTGGAAACGCCGGGTTGAACAGTTGCGCGAACTGTCGTGCGACCGTCAGGTGATGATGAGTCGTGGCTACAAGGTCGCGGAGTACTGCGATTGCCTGATCAATGTTTGCCAGAACAGTCTTAAACCGCGGCCTTTATTTGCGGTAGATGTGCCGGTGGTTGCGCTTGTGCGTATTGAAAACCGGTTGTTTGCGCAGCGGTCTGCCAAGCTGCTGAAAAACAGGCTTTTTTCCTTGATCGAGGGCAAAGCGGAACGCAATCCGACGCAGGTATTTCTACTGCTTGGGCTGCCGATGCTTGCCTTAACTCTTACAGCCTCGCTGGCTATTCAAAAACCAAGTGACTGGAGCCAGGATCGCCTGATGCTGTCCACCATCATCAATCTGGAGCGGATACATACAACCAATGCGACGCCAACTTTCGGCGTGCCCAGCTACTAGCGCCCCACTTCAGCGACCCGTCATCCAGTTGCCAAACCGCGCAAGCCGCGATGTTTGGCTGGCTTGCGTCTGTTCCTCGCGTCTGTCCGCGGCATTCAGCAATCCATACATGCCCCGCACCCCCAACCAGCGCAGTGGCTCTGGCTCCCACGGCCTGACTTTGCGGTTGACCCACGGCAGATGCACCAAATCGGTATCGCGCACTAGCGCCAGATCGGCCAATGTCCGCCCTGCAAGGTTGGAGGTTGATACCCCGACCCCGACATAGCCCCCGGCCCAGCCGATGCCGGTGGCTTTATCCAATCCTACCGTGGCGCACCAATCGCGCGGTACGCCCAGAACACCGCACCAGGCGTGATCAATCTGAACGCTGCGGGCATCAGGGAAATGCCGGTGCAAAATTGCGGTCAACCGCGCAATTGTGGCTTGATCCGGACGCCCGCGATCATCAATCCCCGACCCAAATTTATACGGCACACCCCGCGCGCCCACCGTGATGCGCCCTTCACGGGTGCGCTGGCAATAACAATAGGCATTGGCGAAATCACCAACAATTTCATGGCCTTGCCAACCGATCTTGTCCCAAAACTCTGGTGGTAGCGGCGCCGTCACAATCTGCGCCGAATTCAGCGGAAGCCAATCACGCTTGGCCCCCGGCAATGTGGCGGTAAACCCTTCGGTCGCACGAAGAATAATGGGCGCATGCACGGTGCCATGATCCGTTTTCACCTCACCCGGGGTAATTTCCAACGCCCGTGTGCCCTCGGCTATTCGCACCCCCAACCGCTCCACCGCCAGTGCCAGCCCGCGCACCAGTTTGGCGGGCTGCACCCTTGCCACGCCACCAACAAGCATGGCCCCCAACGTGCCGGGGATGTGTATCCGCGCCAATGCCTCCGCTGCGCTGATCTGTGAAACCCGGTCCTGTTCGCCCCAGCCGCGCCGATGCGCTACTTCTGCTGCAACTCGCGCAAGTTGCGCAGGGTTCACCGCCACCATCAGCTCGTCAGTGCGACGAATGTCGGCGTCGATCCCTTCGACCCCCGCCACGCGGATCACCTCATCCACTGTGCCGTTCATCGCGGCCACCATGGCGCGCACCGCTGCATCTGACGATGTGGCGCGATACCTTTCGTGGTTCCAGGCAAACCCACCGGTCAGCCAACCACCGTTGCGCCCAGAGGCACCAAAACCGGCAAATTCCCGTTCCAAAACAACCACATCCAACGACGGCTGCGCCAGTTTCAGATAGTAGGCCGTCCAAAGGCCCGTGTAACCGGCACCGACGATGCAGATATCAGCGGTAGTATCGCCATCAAGGCCTGCCCGAAGCTTAGGTAAGCCGCCCATGTCAGCATGCCAAAAAGAGACGTCGCCTTTTCGAAGCACTGTCATTTAATCCCAGGTTGCCTCTTTGTCACTGCAGGTCATTTTCTGAATGATTTCAAGACCTCAAAATAGTCAAAAAGCCACTTGCACCACAACCCAAAAATGTATTTGCCCATTGTCTGAACAATACCTGATATTTCATGACATTGTTTCCCAACCTATTCAAATTTTTGTCAAAACTTGGGCAAAATCTTGACCTTTTGTCAGGATTGAAGTACCGATAAGAAGGTATTTCGGGATGGTCAGCCGTGCGCTGTGTGTTTGTACAGGAGTGTATTTTTTATGCCTAGTTCGCCAATCGTGTTCGACTTTACTGGAAATGCCGCAAACGCCACTTCGATGTACTTTTCACAAGGTGGCCTGTCACTTACATTGTCGTCGGCTCTGTACAACGGTGGTAGCACTGGCGACCAACTGGTGTATGAAACTTCGACTCCCACATTATCCATGACTTCCAGCGGCATCGGCGCGCTCAATACATATGGCGACTTTGATTCAGGCTTTGACGCACATGGAAAGTATGAAGTGGCAACTTTGTCCTTCGGACACGTGATCAAAATTACATCTGTCAAGCTCATACCGACAGGCACGCAGTTCAACCCTACGGCCGAAAACACCAATTTTTGCTTTTTCAACGA
>JACMNW010000137.1 GCA_014378345.1 Pseudorhodobacter sp.
CCATTCGCCCGGATGCAAACGGTGATTTTGTTATCCAACGCATTCTTCCGCCCGGCGATGTGGCCGTGCCTGTGCAGGTTAGTGGTGGTGGCGAGGCGATTTCCATCGCCCCTGTGGTTACCATTCCAAAATCAGAATGGTTTACGGTAGCCACGGGTGATCTCACCTATGGCCGCACGCTGAAAGGGCCAAAGAAAGGCGACAGTTTTACCAGCGGGCGTCTTGCCTATTACACCAAGGGCAAAACTGCGACCGGTTGGACCATCACATCAAGCGCCGACACCGGCGAAGCAGCCCTTCGCGATCTGTTTCGCGATTTTGATCGCAAAGATCCAGTTGGCCTGATTTCGCGGCTTGATCCCGAACTGGCCTATCCAACCTACGGCGACGATTCTGAATTGCAAAATGATGCGCCGACGAATGGGAAATTCTATTTCCGGGCAGAACGCGACGGCAGCTATGTGATGTGGGGCAATTCCAAAGCCCAGATCACGGGTACCGAATACCTGCGCAATGAACGCGCGCTTTACGGGCTTTCGGGCCGCTATGAGACGCCTGCCCAAACCAGCCGGGGCGAGGCGCGGGCCAGCATCACCGCCTATGCAGCGCAACCCGATATGTTGCCGGGGCGCGAGGTGTTTCTTGGGACTGGCGGGTCGGTTTACTTCTTGCAACGGCAAGATATTTCGGTCGGGTCAGAAACCCTGACCGTTGAACGCCGTGATCCGGATACCGGGCGGGTGATCGACCGTGTTGTGTTGGTCGAAGGGCGCGACTACCGAATCAACCATTTGCAAGGTGTGATTACACTTGCGCAGCCCTTGGCCGGGCTTGGCACAGGCGGCGGCGGTATCACGCCAGCACCCGGCACTGCCCCAGAAACGCGGCTGGTAGCACAATACGAATATACCCCGACTGCGGCTGATATTGACGGATTTGCCCTCGGTGGGCGGGCCGAAGCGTGGGTGCGTGACAATTTGCGGTTTGGCGTGACGGGCTTGGTGGAACAAACAGATACTGCGGATCAAACCGGTGTTGGGGTAGATTTGCGTTGGGTCATCGGGACCGAAAGTTTTGTTGAGGCGGAATATTCCCGCACAAACGGCCCCGGTTTTGGCCAAAGCTATTCTGCCGATGGTGGCTTGACGGTTCTGAACGCCGGGTCCGTAGGCGGCACCGGTAATGCGTTGCGCTTTGCCGCGCAACTGTCGCTTGCTGATCTGGGGATGCAAGGCGAAGGCTCGATCTCCGCGTATTACGAGACGCGGCGTAAAGGGTTTTCAACGCTCGACTATCAAACAACGGCGAGCGAAGATCTGTGGGGTGTCAGCGCGAATATCAAAGCCAGTGAGACACTGTCTTACCGGATTGCGCTGGATGATTACCGCAATGCTGATGGCAAACGGGTGACCGAAACATTGGCCGAAGTTGATATCAAATCGGGCAAACGGTTAACCTATTCGCTGGGCCTTGCGCACGAAGACCGTGTCGACATTACTGATCCGACCAAAACCGGCCGCAGAACAGATTTGGCGCTGCGGCTTAGCGTGGAACAAAGTGAAGACCTGACATGGTATGTCTTTGGGCAAACCACAGTGGCCCGTACGGGCGGCCTTGCGCGTAATGATCGCTACGGCGTTGGCGCCAAAGTCGCCTTTGCTGAAAACTGGTCCGTCGAAGGCGAAGTGTCGGATGGGTCGTTTGGCATCGGTGGGCGTGCGCTACTGTCTTATGACCGCGAAGGCACCACGGCCTATCTGGGCTACACGCTTGATCCGGGACGTGAACTTAGCGGTGTTACCCTGAACGGGCGTGATGCGGGGCAGTTCGTGGTGGGCGGCAAGCGCGGCGTCACAGATACTGTTTCGGTTTACGGCGAGAATACCTATGACGTGTTCGGGCGGCATCGGTCGCTGACTTCGGCTTACGGTGTGGAATTTCAGGCGACTGATTTCCTGACTTTCACGGGTGGATTGGAACTTGGGCGCGTTACGGCAGACACCGGCGATTTTGACCGCCGCGCGTTGTCATTCGGCCTGCAATACTCGGATGAAAAAGGGCTAACTGCCAAAGCGCGGCTGGAACTGCGCCGGGACCGCGGTGTACTTAGCGGTAGTGCTGCTGATGCAGATACGATCCTGCTTGCGGCAAATGCTGCGTACAAAATTGACGATGCGCGCAGGCTGCTGTTCTCGTTGGATGTGGCAGATACCAAAACCGCCGGATCGGCAGTTCAAAGCGGTGAATATGCCAAGGCGGTGCTGGGCTACGCCTTTCGCCCGGTGGATAATGATCAGCTGAACATCCTCGCAAGCTATACCTATCTGCATGATATGTATGGGCAACGGATCGACGGTGCGGATGACGCCGGACCGCGCCAGCAAAGCCATGTGTTTTCCATCGACGCAACCTATGACCTGAACCCGCAGTGGACGCTTGGTGGAAAACTGGGCTTTCGCATTTCTCAGTCATCGCCGGATGCGATACTTCCGATGGTGGATAATGACGCCGGTTTGGCGGTGTTGAACGCGCGCTACCACTTGACGCATGAATGGGATTTGCTGCTTGAGGGGCGCTATTTTGAAGCGCGACAGTCTGGCATTGCCGAGACCGGCGTGTTGGCCACCGCCTACCGCCATTTCGGGCCGAATGTGATGTTGGGTCTTGGTTACAACTTTGGCAATGTGTCAGATGATCTGACGGATCTTACCGTTGATGATCAGGGCGTTTTCGTGAACCTTATCACCCAGTTTTAGGGCGCAACCATTTCACTTGTGCTGCAAGGCAGGTTCAGAGGACACTCTGCATGCTCTTGACCAATCGGAGACTTGCGCGGTGCCGTACGATCTTGTAATTTTTGACTGTGACGGTGTGCTGATTGACAGTGAAATTATCAGCGCCAAAATGCTGGTGGATGAACTGGCAAAATTGGGCGTCACAATCGACCTCGATTATGTCGCCCTGCATTTTCTGGGCCGCAGCTATCCTACGGTGATGAACCAAATCCGCAAAGAGTTTGGTCTGAATCTGCCAGCAGATTTTGAAGATGAATATCGCCAGCGGCTGATGGCCGCTTTTGAGGCTGACCTTCAGATTATGCCGCATGTCAAAGACGTGCTTGCGCATCTCGATCTGCCCTACTGTGTGGCGACGTCTTCTAGCCCGCGTCGCGCGCAGACGTCGTTGCATCTGGTGGGGTTAGGGGCATTGACGGGGCCGTTGTTGTTTACATCAACCATGGTCGCCAAAGGCAAGCCGGAGCCTGACTTGTTTTTGCATGCCATGGCAACAATGGGCATTCGTGACCCTTCCCGATGTTTGGTTATTGAGGATAGTTTGAATGGCATTCGGGCAGCTTTGACCGCTGGTATGAAGGTTTGGCGTTTTACCGGAGGGTCACATCTTGCTATGCGTCTGCTGGAGGAACCTGAGGATGCACGCCCTCATGGCAGGTTCGCGTCCTTTGCGGATTTCTATCGAACTGTTCCGGGATTGCGCCAGAAAGTAGTGTCTGCATGAACCAGATTGAAACAGAAACCAGCCTGCAAGACGAAGCCGCCCGCGCGGGGTGGCTTTATTATGTGGGGGGCATGACGCAAGATCAGATTGCGGCTGAATTGGGCATTTCGCGCCAGCGGGCACAGCGGCTGGTGTCACGCGCTATGGCCGAAGGGCTTATCCATGTGCGGCTGGACCACAAGATTGGCGCTTGTCTGCGCCTTGAACGGGAATTGACGCGCAGGTTTGGGCTTGGTCATTGCCGCGTTGCACCCAGCCTTGGTGTGGGGGCCGACCCATCGCGTGCGATTGCGGCCCCGGCTGCGGCATTGCTTGAGACGTTTCTTGCACGGGCAGAACCGATGATTGTGGCGCTTGGCACGGGTCGCGCTTTGCGCGCGATGGTGGAAGAGCTGACATCGCAGGATTGCGCGCGCCATAAAGTCGTATCTCTGATCGGGAATATCGCTCCAGACGGTTCGGCCTCTTTCTTTGACGTCATCATGCGAATTGCCGATAAGCTGTCGGCACCGCATTACCCGATGCCGGTTCCGGTGATTTCAGAAACAGCCGAGGAACGCGCGCTTTTTCATGCGCTTAGGCCGGTGAAAGAAGTGGTGCGGTTGGCACAGACGGCGGATGTTTCTTTTGTGGGCGTCGGCCATATGGGCAATGACGCGCCTTTGGTGAAAGACGGGTTTGTTACCACCGTTCAAATGTCCGAACTGCAAGGTCGTGGGGCCATCGGCGAGGTGGTCGGCGGGGTTTTCGATGTGCAGGGTCACTACATCGACAATGAGATAACTGCCCGAATGGGGGGGATCAGGATAAAAGCCGACCGTGATGCCCCGGTCATTGGTGTGGCTGCAGGTGCCAGCAAAGTCGCGGCGATTCGTGCGGCTTTATCGGGACGGCTGATCAACGGCCTGATTACCGATGAAGCGACGGCATCTTTGATTCTTGCCTAGATAAAATACTTAGTTTCCTACCTTGCGCTGAATTTTTTAGTTGACTTTAGAATGTGGTAAAGTGAATAAATACCCATGTGATGAGCATATGCTCAGTCACTCAGGGAGGATAAAAATGACACTGACATTCCGGGCGCTTCTTAGCGCCTGCGCTGTCGGCGCGCTTTGCAGTGCCGCCGTGGCCGAAACCACAATCACAGTTGCCACCGTGAACAACGGTGACATGGTCCGCATGCAGGGCCTGATGGACGACTTCTATGCCAAGAATCCAGACATCAAAGTTGAATGGGTTACGCTGGAAGAAAACGTTCTGCGCCAGAACGTAACCAACGATATCGCCACTGGTGGCGGCCAATATGACGTTGTGACCATCGGGACTTATGAAGTGCCGATCTGGGGCAAGCAGGGCTGGCTTGAAAGCCTGAACGATCTGCCCGCAGACTATGACATCGACGACCTTTTGCCACCCATCCGTGCCGGTTTGACGGTTGATGGCAATCTGCTGGCATCGCCTTTCTACGGCGAATCTTCCTTCGTGAACTATCGCAAGGATTTGGCTGAAAAGGCCGGCATCACCATTCCAGATGTGCCAACTTGGGACGATATCAAGAAGGCCGCCGCCGCGATGACGGATACCGAAGCTGGCATCTACGGCATCTGCCTGCGTGGCAAAGCAGGCTGGGGCGAGAACATGGCCATCCTGACGACCATGGCCAACAGCTATGGTGCGCGCTGGTTCGATGAAAACTGGAAACCTCAGTTCGATCAGCCAGAATGGAAAGCCGTGATGACCGACTATGTCGAGCTGCTGACCAAATACGGCCCGCCCGGCGCGTCAAACAACGGCTACAACGAAAACCTGACGCTGTCTTTGCAGGGCAAGTGCGCTATGCGCATGGATGCCACTGTTTCGGCCTCGTCGTTGACCGATCCGAAGCAGTCCGAGTTTGCCGACAAAGTCGGCTTTGCACTGGCCCCTGATATGGGTCTTGGCAAGCGTGCAAACTGGCTTTGGGCTTGGTCATTGGCCATCCCGTCGTCTTCTGACGCCAAGGATGCATCTAAAGCCTTCATCAACTGGGCAACCAACAAAGACTACCTTGCTCTTGTTGCATCCAAAGAAGGCTGGGCCGCCGCCCCTCCCGGAACGCGCACTTCGCTCTACGCAAACCCGGAATATTCGGCCCTTCCGTTCGCCAAGCTGACGATCGACTCGATCAACGCTGCTGACCCGACCAATCCGACCGTGAAGCCGGTGCCCTACGTCGGCGTGCAGTTCGTGGCTATCCCGGAATTTGCGGGTCTTGCTACGTCAGTTGGTGAAATCTTCTCGGCCGCTCTGGCCGGTCAGAAGACTGTTGATGAAGCGCTGGCCGAAGCCCAAGCTCTGTCTGTCGAAGAAATGACAGCAGCAGGCTACATCAAGTAAAGCCCGAAAACCGGCAACTTTTGTTGCTGGTTTTTACTGCTCCCCCGTATTTCCCAAGATGCGGGGGAGGATTTCCAATCTCATTTTCCTGATATCTGACTTGGCTGGGCCATCCGTCGGCTGGGCATCTGAATCGGAGTTCCCGCATGTCCACCCAGTCTTCCCGCGCCACTGCCCGATTGATGGTAGCACCTTCGGTTGTCCTTCTGTTCATCTGGATGATCGTGCCGCTGATTTTGACTGTCTGGTTCTCTTTCCGCATCTATCGGCTGCTATCGCCTGAACGGAACGGCTGGGCGGGTTTCAGAAATTACACCTGGTTTTTCAATTCGCCGGACTTCTGGCTTGGGATCAACAATACGCTGTTGCTTGTTGGCGGCGTGCTGGCCATCACGATTGTTTTCGGTGTGCTGATTGCATTGCTGATCGACCAGCCGGTTTGGGGGCAGGGGCCTTTGCGCATCCTTGTCATTTCGCCGTTCTTTATCATGCCACCCGTTGCGGCATCGATCTGGGAAAATCTGTTCATGCATCCGCAGAATGGGCTTTTGGCGGCTGGTGCCGTGGGGATGGGCATCAAACCGATCTTGTTTCTTGAATCCTACCCCATGGCCTCTGTCATCTTCATTGTGGCTTGGGAATGGCTGCCGTTTGCCACGCTGATCTTGCTGACGGCCCTGCAATCGCTGTCGTCAGAACAGCTTGAGGCGGCCGAAATGGATGGCGCCTCGTCGCTTAGCCGGTTCCGTTACATCACGCTGCCGCATCTGACCCGCGCAATTACAGTCGTAATATTGATCCAGACCATCTTTCTGCTGGGTATCTTTGGTGAAATCTTCACCACTACCCAAGGCGGCCCCGGATCGGCATCAACCACGCTGCCTTACATGATCTACAAACAGGCGCTGATCGCCAAGGATATCGGGCGTGCGGCGGCTGGCGGGATTATCGCAGTCATCCTTGCCAATATTGTCGCCTTCTTTCTCATGCGTAGCATGGGCAAGCATCTTGACGCCTGACAAAGGAATAATCTCCATGGCCCGCGCAGTTACACCCCGCCGCAAGCTGTTCTTCACAGTTGCCGCCTGGTCAATAGCCCTTCTGATATTCTTTCCGGTGCTCTGGACCATCCTGACCAGCTTCAAGACCGAGGTCAGCGCCGTGGCCTCGCCACCCGAACTTTTGGGTGCCGACTGGACGTTGGAAAACTACTCTGATGTCTGGGCGCGGTCTGATTATCCGCGCTTCTTTCTGAACTCGGTTATCATATCCATCGGCTCAACCTTGCTTGGGTTGGCGATCGCTATCCCAGCTGCTTGGTCGATGGCGTTTGTTCCGGGAAAAAAGACCAAAGACTTGCTGATGTGGATGCTATCCACCAAGATGATGCCGTCGGCAGCGGTTTTGATTCCTATGTATCTTATCTTTCAGCGTACCGGTTTGTTTGACACCCGTATTGGTTTGGTTCTGGCGTTGATGCTGATGAACCTGCCGGTGATCGTCTGGATGCTGTACACCTACTTCAAGGAAATCCCCGCCGAGATCCTTGAAGCTGCCCGCATGGATGGGGCCAGCCTTTTAAACGAAGTCCTGTATGTGCTGACGCCAATGGCAATTCCGGGCATTGCGTCAACCATGCTGTTGAACATCATTCTGGCCTGGAACGAGGCATTTTGGACCATCACCTTGACCACGGTGAACGCGGCCCCGCTTTCGGCCTTCATTGCCAGCTTCTCGGCACCGCAGGGGCTGTTCTACGCCAAGCTTTCGGCGGCCTCCACTATGGCCATCGCGCCAATTCTGATAATGGGCTGGTTTGGCCAAAAACAACTCGTGCGCGGGCTAACCTTCGGCGCGGTGAAGTGAGGATATCATGGGTAAAATCGTCCTGAAATCGGTTCGCAAATCCTTTGGCGAAGTGCATGTTATTCCTTCGGTCGATCTGACCATCGAGAACGGCGAGTTTGTGGTGTTTGTCGGCCCGTCGGGCTGCGGAAAGTCCACCTTGCTGCGCCTGATTGCCGGGCTGGAGGATACCTCTTCCGGTATCATTGAAATTGATGGCAAGGACGCAACCATGCTGCCCCCAGCCAAGCGTGGGCTGGCAATGGTATTCCAAAGCTATGCTTTGTATCCGCATATGACAGTGCGCAAGAACATCATGTTCCCGCTGAAAATGGCAGGGATGGATCTGGCCGAAGCCACCAGAAAAGCAGACGCCGCTGCCAAGGTTCTGAACCTGACCAGCTATATGGAACGCAAACCCGGCCAGTTGTCGGGTGGCCAGCGTCAGCGCGTGGCGATTGGCCGGGCTATCGTGCGCGAACCGGCGGCGTTTCTTTTCGATGAACCGCTGTCAAACCTTGATGCGGCTTTGCGCGGCAACATGCGGCTGGAAATCACCGAACTGCATCAAACGCTTAAAACCACGATGATATATGTGACACATGATCAGGTCGAAGCGATGACCATGGCCGACAAGATCGTGGTGCTTCAGGCGGGCAATATCGAACAGGTTGGCAGCCCGCTTGATCTGTACAATCACCCGGCAAATGCCTTTGTCGCAGGCTTTATCGGCAGCCCGCGCATGAACCTTTTGGAAGGCGCAGATGCGCAGGCGATGGGGGCCACCACCATCGGTGTGCGGCCTGAACATCTGGATATCTCATCCACCGCGGGCAAATGGACGGGCAAGGTTTCGGTGGCTGAACTTTTAGGCTCTGACACGTTCCTGCATGTCAACGTCGAAGGCCACGGGTCGATGACCGTGCGCGGTGGCGGCGAGATTAATTTGCGGCACGGAGACACTGTTTATCTGACACCGCAGGCGGGCAAAGTGCACCGCTTTGGCGCAGACGGAAAGAATATGGCATGATCTCATTTGGTACAAGGCTGTCTGGCAAATGCGCCCTGATCACCGGTGCCGCACGCGGCATCGGCTATGAATTTGCCCGCGCTTATATCGCCGAAGGGGCGCAGGTGGCACTTGCCGATATCAATGCGGATGCTTTGGAAAAGGCCATTGCGACCCTTGGTCCGCAGGCGCATGCCGTGCAAATGGATGTGACCAGTCAGGTTAGCATTGATGCAGGCATAGCCTCGGCAGTTGCCGCAATGGGCAAGCTGGATATCCTGATCAACAACGCCGCCCTGTTTGAAGCAGCCCCGATTGCCGACATCACCCGCACCAGTTTTGACAAGCTGTTTGCCGTCAATGTGGCGGGATGCCTGTTCACCCTGCAGGCCGCAGCTAAGCAGATGATCTCCCAAGGTCATGGCGGCAAGATCATCAACATGGCATCCCAAGCCGGGCGTCGTGGCGAAGGTCTTGTCGCGGTTTATTGCGCCACCAAAGCCGCAGTGATCAGCCTGACCCAATCGGCGGGCCTTGATCTGATCAAACACGGCATCAACGTCAACGCCATCGCCCCCGGCGTGGTGGACGGCGAGCATTGGGACGGTGTCGATGCATTCTTTGCCAAGTATGAAAACCTTGCCCCCGGTGAAAAGAAACGCGCTGTCGGTGCCGCCGTGCCGTTTGGCCGCATGGGCACTGCGGCCGATCTGACCGGCATGGCCATTTTCCTTGCCTCGCCCGAGGCTGATTACATCGTCGCCCAGACATACAATGTCGATGGCGGCAACTGGATGAACTGACATGACCCTTTCGAATGCCACGCTTTCCACTTTGCCCGCTTCGGTTGCGATCCCAACTTATGATCGCAGCAAACTGCGGTCGGGGATCGTACATATTGGTTGCGGTAACTTTCATCGCGCCCATATGGCGGTGTATCTTGATGATCTGTACCAACTGGGCCTTGGCCATGACTGGGCGATCACCGGGGCGGGTGTGCGGGATGGCGACGCGAAGATGCGTGATTTGCTGGCCGGGCAGGATTATCTGTCATCGGTGATTGAACGGTCGCCAGCGGGAGTTCATGCCCGCGTTATCGGGGCGATGACCGAGTTTGTTCCGATTGAAGCAGGCAACGCCGCCCTGATTTCAGCGATGTCAGATCCTGCGATCAGGATCGTCTCGCTGACAGTTACCGAAGGTGGCTATTACATCGATCCGAAGACCGGCACTTTTGGGCCAGACCATCCTGATATTCGCCACGACGGCGCCAATCCTGCGGCGCCGCAAACGGTGTTTGGTGCCATTATCGCGGCGCTCGCAGCCCGGCGCATTGTGGGTGCGCCCGCGTTTACCGTAATGTGTTGTGACAACCTTCCCCATAACGGCCATGTTACCCGCGATGCGGTTGTTGGTTTGGCGCGGCTGTCAGACCCTGATTTGGCTGGTTGGATAGCGCAAACCGTTGCCTTTCCGAATTCCATGGTTGACCGGATCACGCCAGCGACTGGGGACAAAGAACGCGCGCTTGCCCTGTCACTGGGCATCCCCGATGCGGCCCCGGTTACATGCGAGCCCTTCCGCCAATGGGTGATGGAAGACAACTTCCCGTCAGGTCGCCCGGCCCTTGAATTGGTGGGTGTCACCTTCACACCCCATGTTGATGCGTTTGAGACGATGAAAATCCGTATCCTGAACGGCGGTCATGCCATTATCGCTTATCCCGCGGGCCTGATGGATATTCATTATGTGCATGATGCGATGGCACAGCCGCTGATCCGGGCTTTCTTGGACAAAATCTTGACCAACGAAGTACTGCCGATTGTGCCACCTGTCCCCGGCGTAGCATTGCAAGATTACAAAACACTGATCATCAGCCGTTTTTCCAACCCCGAAGTGGCAGATACCGTTCGCAGGCTTTGCTTGGATGGGTCCAACCGCCAGCCGAAATTCATCGTCCCGTCGATCCGTGATGCGATTGCAGGCGGCAGCAAGAAGGACGGTCTGGTGCTGCTGTCGGCGCTGTAGTGCCGCTATTGTTTTGGAGTGTCGGAAAGCGGGGCAGTGATCGAGCCAAACGATCCGAACTGGAACAGGCTGCAGGCGCAGGCTATCCTGGCGCGCGAGAACCCCAAAATTTGGCTGGATATGGCCGAGATTTACGGCGATCTGGCGCAGGATGCTGGCTTGGTGGCGCAGTTCACGGCGGCGCTACATGCGGTTTGGGCACGTGGCAGCCGGCAGGTTCTGACTGACTATATCGCAGGATAAACCTTAAGGTTTAAGCCCACGCAGCACCAACATGGTCACTTCGGCAGCGATCTTCGCCTCATCCAGCGGGGCATCCTCAGCCAGCCCCAACATATAGCGGACTTCTGGGGCCATCAGGGCATAGTGTTCGGTCAGGGCCCAGATGTTAAATTGCAATAGCATCGGGTCCACCTGTCGTATCAGGCCTGCACTGACCCAATCTTCAATCCTCGCCGCTGCCCGCAATGTAGACGCCCGCGATCCCGCCCAATGGCTGCGCAGCATCGGCGCACCGCGCATGATCTCATTGGCAAACATGCGCACTTCGGCAGGGTGGTGGATGGAAAAGCTGATCTTGCGGGTGATGTAAAAGCTTAAAAACGCCTCCGGCCCCAGATCAAGCGGGATGCCGTCAAACAGTTCTTCCCAAATACCAACGATGTGATCCAGCGATTGCTGATACAGGTCTTCTTTACTGTCGATATAGTAATGCAGTTTGGTTTTGGTGATGCCCGCCCGGTCTGCGATGGCTTGGGTCGATGCGCCCCGAAGACCATTTTCGGCAAATTCAGCAATCGCTGCATCGCGGATATGATCGCGCAATTCGCCCCGCTTTTGCGCAAGATCAACGCGCGGGTTCAAGATTTCACCGGGCAGTAAGCGGTGGCTTCAACCTCGATCAAGATGTCATCTGATGGCATCATCGCAGATACTTCGACCACGGTGGAAACCGGCGGTGTACTTGGAAAGAAAATCCGCCGCACCGTGTTGTAGCGCGGAAAATCGTTCAGATTTTTGAAATACTGCACAAGCTTGAACACGTCAGTCATCGCCCCGCCTGCGTCTTCGATAGTTGCGCGGATACGGTCCAGCACATACCAGCTTTGCGCCAGCATCGGGCCGTCTTTGGCATCCACCGAAAACTCGCCTGTCTGGCCGATTGTGGCGCCAATGTCTGCCGGAAGATCGGCAAAGCCGCGAATGATGCGGCCAGCGGCAGGATCAACCGCGATCACGCCGGACAGAAAGATGAAATCCCCCCGGCGAACCCATGGGGAGTAACGAGCAAGAGGTTTGGCATGATCGGTCATCGCGGTTTCCTACAGTTTTGAGAGTGCCGTCTCAACCTGTTTCAAGAAACCGGCGCGATCCGCCGGCGTAGTGTGGTTCATATTGTACAACTGCCGCCACACCACTTTGCAGCGTGAATTGAACATGGGGCGCAAGCCCCGCGTCCACATGCTGCGCCCCGGATCGCGGATCAGCCTGATCCACCACCAGGGAGAGCCGGACGTGGTTATACCGACAAGCAGCTTGATATGCTGTAATTTTGGCCGGGGGCGGCGCTGTTTGCCTGTGGCAATTTCAAACGTCACACCGGGCAGCCAGACCCGTTCGAGCCAGCCTTTCATCATCGCAGGCACGCCGTAATACCAGGTAGGATAGATCACGACCAAACCTTCGGCCCATTGCAAATCGGCGATGTGATCTGCCTGCTTGGCCTGATTAATTTCTGGCTTTGTCAGGTAGTGACCCCATTCTTCGGTGCTGAGTACAGGATCAAATCCTTCGCGGTAAAGATCGTGTGTGCGCAGATCATGGCCCGCCGCAATCAGGGTGCGACAGGCCAATTCGTACAGGGCTGCGCCATAGCTTTGGGCGCTTGGATGGCAGAAAATCACCAAAAGGCGCATGGCCCTATTCCTTTACTTAGGCAACAAATCCATGCCGACTTTTTTGTTCACGAACTGCGTGGTCGCAACTTTCGTTACATCCACAGACCCCGCTTCAAGAATGCCGCTTGAAACCGCCAGATCGTAAAAGCCCTGCACCCGCGCCATATCAATGGCGCCAATGCCCATTTCGGCCTGCGATCCGGTGCCCATGATGCCATATTCTTTTATCGACGCCACTTCCGCGGTCAGCAGTTCTAGCGTTTGGTCAGGGTTGGCCGCCATGATTGCGGCATTTGCGGCCGCGTTGTCGTGGTACAGGTAGTTATACCAGCCGATGGTGGAGGCATCGATAAAGCGCTGCACCAGATCTGGGTTGGCCTCAACCATTTCTGTGCGAGCCTCGATGGTGGTGGAATATGTGTTCCAACCTTGATCAGCCAGCAAGAACACCTCCGGGTCTGCGCCCTGCGCGCGGGCAGCGTTGGGTTCTGATGTGGCATAGCCCTGCTGTACCATTTTAGTGTCTTGCAGGTATTCAGCCATGTTATAGCCGTAGGGGCGCAGGCTTTCGTCCTTGAAGCCCTTGGCCTTGACCATCCATTGCCAAAAGCTGAATTGCCCATCCTTGCCGATCAGAATCTGCGGCGCGTTCACCAGATCCTCAAAAGATTTATACTCGCCTTTATGTGCCATCAGGATCTGCGGATCCTTTTCGAAGTAGCTGGCAACCACTATTGTGGGAATGCCGTTACGCACGTTGTCCATGGATTGCAACAAGTTGCCGGCCATCAAAAAATCCAGCTTGCCAGCCGCCAGCAAGGGGCGGTTGTTCGCCTGTGGTCCACCCTGTTCTATGGTGACATCCAGCCCGTATTTGGCATAGGTGCCATCCACCAAAGCCTGATAAAACCCGCCATGCCCGCCTTGGGCCAGCCAGTTGGTGCCAAAGGTCACCTTGTCTTGCGCCCAAGCGCCTGTGGTCAGTGCACCTGTTGCCACAACCGTTGCCGCAATGGCGGCGATCAATGTTGATTTCATAATCCGTCCTTTCCTGTTGGGTTCACGTCTTTGCCATATCTGGCGTCCAGCCCCGGGTTTTGCCCGGATTCATCAGACCGTAAGGATCGGCCTGTTTCTTGAAATCTATTTGGCTTGTGTCGATTTCTTTCATGCCACCATCCTCAATCGTGATGACATGCGGGTCGTAAATCGTGCAGCCATCAAGGAGTTCCATTTCTTCGATGATCTGGTAGGTCCGTTCGCGGCTGACCCAGCGCAGCAGCGGCAGGGCGAAAATTTGCACCTCACCGCCCATGCGGGCCATTTCGTGGTGGAAATAAACCTCGTCGCCGTAACGGGCGATCTGGGTCATAACCAATGCAGGATCAAACGGGCGCGGATATTCGACTTGAAGATAGGTCCAGATGCCTGGTTCCACCTTCAGGGCCTGCAAGGTGGTGTGGTTCCAGCCACATTCCCACGCGGCGGGCAGATTTGCCGCCTCCATATCATGCAGGGTTTTTTGCAGGGTGATCTGGCCGCCGTGTTTGGCGACAAAGGCGGCAAATGCCGGGGCAGCATCTGGTGCCACCATTGAGAATACGGCGTCTTTATCGGCAGGAAAGTATTCCGCCAAGCGCTTGTAGAACCGCGCAAAGCGGCCTTCCACCACGGTCATCAAAAAGCAATCAAGCCCTTCAGCTTGGGCCGCTGCGGCAAAGCGCAAAGCGGCGTCATAGCCATCAAACAGCGCAGTTGTGTGCAACCAGTCGGTTTGCGGCACCAGCGCATAATCCATCGCGGTGATGATGCCGTTGGTGCCATAGGCGTGTTGCACTTTCAGGATATCCGCGCCGTGCAATTCGATCACCCGCGGGTTTGGCTCCACCGTCACAATCCGCACATAGGTGATGTTAGACCCATCGCGCAGCATGCCGTTGCGCAGGCTTCCAATGCCGCCCGACCCGCCCGATACAAATCCTGCCATGGTGGCCAGCCGCTTGGTTGATGGAAACATCGACAGCATCTGGCCGCTGGAGGACACCGCCTTTTCCACCGCCTCCATCCGTGCCCCCGCTTCGCAGACAACCCGGCCGGGTGCTATAGATAGAACCTTATCCAGCTTTACGGTTTCCAGAATAACCCCGCCTTGCATCGGCACGCACTGGCCATAGTTGCCTGTGCCGCCGCCGCGAACGGTCAGCGGAATGCGGTGCCGGGCGATGGCTGCGGCTATGGTGATCACCTCTGCCTCTGACCTTGGTTGCACGACCAGTTGCGCGGAAAGCCCATCGAGTTCAGCCGCCAAGATCGGCGAGTACCAAAAGTAATCACGTGATTTCAGGCCCACATATTTGGGGTCGTCAAAGCAGGCGATACCGCCGATATCGCTGCGAAAGGCAGATAGGGTTTCGGCAGATACTGTCATGCGGCGACGGCTCCTTGGGTTTGGGTCTTGCCTGCACGAAAGATATGCCGACCTGCGCGGGGGTTGCTGATCGCGTCGGCCCAGTCAGCCCCTTCGATCAGCATGAAATTTGCGGGCTGGCCCACAGCGATTTTTGGCAAATCAAATCCCATCACACGCGCCGGGGTGGTGGTTATTGCGTCATGCCAAACAGCAGGGTCCAGATGGGCGGAAACTGCCCCCAGACGCAGCGTATCAACAGGGTCATAAACGCCATACGGATAAAACGGGTCGCGCACGTTGTCAGTGCCAAGCAGCACCTCGACCCCCGCATTTCGCAGTTCGTGCATCGGGGCCAGTCCGCGCAGCCTTGGCGTGCGACAGGGGGCCATATCCTGCAAATATAGGTTGGTCGACGGCATCACCGTCAGCGCCACACCAGCACGTGCAGCGGCGTCAACCACGCGCGCAACCTCGGTGTCGGGCCTGATAGATAACGAACAAGCATGGCCACACAGCACCCTGCCGCCAAGGCTGTGCTTCGCTGTTAGCGCAACGATGGCGTCAAACCCTTGTGCCTCAGGCTCCAGCCCTTCATCAACGTGAAAATCAAGCGCCAAGCCGTGGCGAACCGCCAAGGCGAAAACACGGTCCAGCTTTGTCGCCAGCCCCTCATTTCGGTAGATGAACGCGCCCAGCACACCGCCATCCTTGGCCACGGTTGCCGCAATGGACGGGCCATGATCAGCATCCCCCAGCAGATCAATCGGGGCCAAGGCCGCACGCTGAACGGATATACGATGCCGCCAATCCTGCGCCGCCTCGCCCAGCACCGCCCAAGCCAGCGGAACGCCCGGTTCTGTCCAGTCAATATGACTGCGCATTGCCGCTACGCCATTGGTGTAGGCACCGCTTAACCCGCGCGCAATACGTCGGTGTAGATCATCTTCGGACCAGTTCGCTTTATCGGCGGCCATTGCCTCGATCGCGCCGAACAGACCCGGCTTGGTCGCGCGGCACCGATGGGCGGTATAGGTTTTATCCAGATGCACATGCGGCTCTGCTGGCAGCGGCAGGATCACCGCTGTGGCAGGGCCGGGGGCAGGATCAATCGCCATAATACGCCCGTGATCAAGCCGGATTGCGACTGTGCGCCCGTCAAAATGCACGGCTGCAAGATCAGGTGTCACGACGGATCTCACTTTCATGCCAATGGCCCAGAACGCGGCGCGACAGCCACGATGTCATCAGGAAAATTACGATCCCCAGCGCCGATACCAATACCAGCGCTGCAAACATGCGCGGGATTTCAGACCGGAAGCTGGATTCGATGATGCGGCTGGCAAGCCCGGTGTTTTGGCCCGCCGCACCTGCCACAAATTCGGCCACCACCGCCCCGATCAACGACAGCCCGCCCGCCACCTTTAGCGCCGACATGAAATAGGGCAGGGCAGATGGGGCCAGCAGATACCGCAAGCGCTGCCACGGGGTCGCACGGTACAGGGTGAACAAATCGCGCAGGTTATGGTCGGCAGACCGCAGGCCCATCACGGTGCCGGACAGAATGGGAAAAAATGCCACGATCCATGCGCAGATCAGCAGGGCGGCAAAAGTGCTGTCAACATAGATCAGGATCAGCGGCGCAATCGCCACCACTGGCGTGACCTGCAAAATCACGGCAAAGGGAAACAAGCTCATTTCCACAGGCCGTGATAGGGCGAAAAGCGCGCCAAGCAACACACCGCCAATGATGGCAAGTGCCAGCGACATGAAGGTTAGCTTCACCGTAAACCATGCCGATACCATCAGACTGGGGCCGTCTTTCACCAAAGTTTCGGCAATCAGGCTGGGGGCAGGTATCAGGTAATGCGGAATTTCATAGAACCAGACCGCCCATTCCCACGCGACAATGGCAAGACTGATCGCCACAATCGGCATCACCCAAGACAGGATGCGTTCGCGACGCGCAGCGATAAGGTGTTCGGTGTTGATCGGGGCGGCGTCTTCGGCCACAGGATCAATGGTCGATGTCATCGACATTTAATGTTCCTTTCAGGGTGTCCGAAACCCGTCTGCATTCCTGTGAAAATTCGGGGCTAATGCGGTAATCATCGTTGCGGGGCCAAGGCGTATTTAACGCCAGTTCCGCCGCCACCCGCCCGGGCCGCGCGGCCATCACCACGACGCGGTTGGATAAGTAGACGGACTCGAACACTGAATGGGTCACGAAGACCACAGTCAGCCCATGCGTCGCCGCCAGCCGCACAACATCGTCGTTCAGCTTGGACCGGGTCATTTCATCCAGCGCTGCAAAGGGTTCGTCCATCAGCAAAATACGCGGGCGCGTGACCATCGCCCGGGCAATCGACACCCGCATTTTCATGCCGCCCGATAGCGCGCGGGGGTAGCTGCCTGCGAATTTTGATAGTCCCACATCGACCAGCGCCTTTTGCACCCGCGAAGCAGCATCGTGGCGATTAACGCCTGCCAATCGCAGTGGCAGATAGACGTTATCTTCTACCGTGGCCCATGGCATCAGCGTGGGTTCCTGAAACACAAATGCCAGATCTTGCTCAGATTTTTTATCGGGTGGGGTAATTGTGATGGTGCCCGCTGTCAGCGGCATCAGCCCCGCGATCATCTTTAACGCGGTGGATTTGCCACAGCCCGATGGCCCAAGGAACGAAATGAAATCGCCTTGGTTGATCGTCAGGCTCATGCTTTCAACGGCCAATACGTTTGCGCCAAAGCGTTTTTGCACCCGGTCCAGCTTTATGATTGGCGCACCTGTCATGCAAAGGCATCCGGGTTGGCTTTGGCATCAAGGTGGGCA
>JACMNW010000138.1 GCA_014378345.1 Pseudorhodobacter sp.
ACAGTTGGTGATGTCTTAATCGTGGATATTGGTCGCCAAGACAATTAACGCTGTTTGCTTTGCAGGCCGCGCAAGGACTGATACTTGCCAAATGCTTGGCTCGCGTCATCGCGGGCTGCAAGCATGTCTGCCGTCTGGCGCGCGAGGTTGTAATTTATTTCGGCACGTCGCTTGTCCGCCCAGTTTTGATAACGCAAATCCGCCTCATACGCCACGACCAGCGGCAGATCCGCTACAGACGTAGCCCTGTTCAGGTCGTTCAGCAAATCGAGGCTGTGCTGGCGTTTTTTTGCGGCTTTCTGCAGGGCCGCTAATTTTACATCCAGAATGAGCTGGGCAACCTGGCCAAGACGGGCAAGGTTTTTGGCCTTTGTCATTTGCGAACCTTTCTTGCGCGTTTGCGCATATTTTCCGCAAACCGAATAGCTACCGCCACTGCGCGGTAATGTTCCGGGCGAATTTCCTGCCCAATTTCTATCAATGCATGTATTGCGCGGGCTGTTGGTGGATCGGAATGTATTGGGATACCGGCCTCGGCAGGTTTTTCCCGGATGCGGGCGGCAATTTCATCGGTGCCCTTTGCCAGGCAGACCGGTGCTTTTTTCGCAGCCCTGTTCCATTGTAGGGCCACAGGATAGTGCGTGGGGTTTACCACAATGACATCTGCCTTGCCCACATCAGCCAGCATCTGATTGGTGGCAATGTCGTACCCGCGCTGCCGCCGCTGTGCTTTCATATGCGGATCACCATCCTGATCACGACTTTCGTCCTGCATGTCTTTTCGAGACATCCGGTTTTGTCGACGATGCTGCGCGCGCTGCCACAGAAAATCCACCGCCCCGATTGTGACAGAAATAATGAAAACAATGCACATGAAATCCAAAAACAGCCGCATCAATACAGCGGTAGAAATCGCCGGCGTTAAATACAACGTGCCAATGATTTTGTCAGAACGCTGCACCAGGAATGTGGTCAGCAGACCGGAAATGATGATCAGTTTCAGAGCACTTTTGACAAATTCAAAAAGGCCAGTTCGGCCAAATTTTTGCTTGGCGCTGGAAAGTGGCGAGATACGCGAAAGCTTAGGCGCCAGCTTTTCTGGGGTGAAAATCAAGGATTTACTTGCGATCAGATAGGCTAATGCGATCATTCCCGGAACAACCAGAAACGGGATCGTTGCCCCAAGCAGCGGTGACATCAGCCCTGCAACAGGTGCCGCACCTCCGTTCATCATCAAGGGCGCTAACCTGTCTGCCTGTTCCAGAAGTGCAATACCCACATTGCCGATGGTGGTTATCGACTGTTTGCCAAGTGCCAGCGCGCCAAGCAATAATCCAGCATATCCACAGGCGGTAACCAAATCTGGCGATCTGGCGATTTCGCCGCGCGCACGCGCATCATCAAGCCGTTTTTGCGATGGCTCATGCTCTTTTTCGGCGTCGTCTTCCCCGCTCATGGTGAAACCTGGAATGGGGCCGCGACGAAGGTTTCCAACGCTGTCATCCAAACCAAAAGCAGCAAGGGGGTGATGACGGCCAAAAGCAACAGGCCGCCAGCTGCAAGTGCCGGCGCACCAATAAGAGAAACCATAAGTGACGGCATTGCCCGGTTAATCACGCCGATCGCCACGTTGTAGATGAAGGACGCAACCACAAAAGGTGCCGCCAAAGAAAAGCCCAAAGAAAAAGCCTTGCTGATTTGGTCCAGGCCCCAATCGGCCATATCGGAAGCGCCAGGAAACTGGCCCGCAGGAAGCGGCCCGTATGACAGGATTAACAGTTCGACCACATGCAAATGCAACCCGGCAGCCAGTGCAAGGGACAGGCCTGCCATGACCAATATGTTGCCAATGGCAGGTTGCGGATCAGGCCCAGTGCCTGCGAAAAGCTGCGAAATTGTCGTCGCTTGCGCTATGATTGATGCGGCGATTTGCAACGCATGGATAAAAAGGCGTAGTCCAATGCCAATAAGCAACCCGGCGATGACTTCTGTAACAAACGGTGTGGTAGACCCAATCGCCACAGAAGCCACATTGCTGCTAACCGCGGGGGCCACGACTGCCGTAAAAACCAAGGCTATGACCAGTTTTACACGCGGCGGAACCGCTTGTTCGCCAAATGCTGGCAAAATTGCCATCGCGGCACCAACCCTCAGGAATACCAAAAAGCCAACCCACAGTACGTTCTGCCCAAGGCCCGACAGCTGCGTAAGCAATGTGATCATTTCGGTCATACAGGAACCTGACCAACCATTGCAGGGCGGGCATCCATTCCAATCTCTTCATAAGACAGGACGGGCGCGCCCAGCCCTTTTGCCCCAACCACAGTCCGCAAGAACCGTCGTCGCAAAGTAGACGTGACCAATGCTGGATAAACGCCGGTTTCCGCGGCTTTGTTCAGACGATCGGCCAGCGCATTCACCAACCGGCTAAACTGTTCGGGCGGAAGCGCCACATCGCGAAGGCCACGATCCCCGTCTATCTGGAACTCTGCAAATATCCGTTCCCATTCAGGCGCGAGTTGGATCAAAGGAATGGTCCCGTCATCACGTTTAAGTTCGGCTACGATTTGGAAGCCAAGCCGCTGACGTACATGTTCACACACCGCCTCGGGAGACCCAAAACTACGGGCTTCGGCAATGGATTCAAGGATAAGTGGCAGATTTCTGATCGAAACACGTTCCTCTAGCAAAAGCCGAAGAACCGACAATAACAGATCGATTGGCACCTTTTCAGGCACAAGTTCATCCAATAATCGGCGATTTGCGTCGGCGCGGTTTTTGTCGGAAAGTGTTACGAATTCGTCCAGCAGTCTGCGCAAACCGCGCAGTGTAAGCAGGCGGGACAGGTTGACTTTCATCACTTCCAGCAAATGAGTGGCCAGCACTTCGGGCGGCGACACGACAGTCAGCCCGGCAAGTGCCGCGTCTTCTTGATCATCAGGCCTGATCCATCGCGCAGGCGCGCCGTAAACGGGCTCTTTCACATCTTCGCCTTCGGGTGCTGCCACACCGGTCATCAACAAAGCAAGCACCCGGTCCGGGATCAACCTGTCGCGCACCCGCTCAACCCCTTGCAGCCTGATCCGGTAA
>JACMNW010000139.1 GCA_014378345.1 Pseudorhodobacter sp.
AACACCGTGCGTTTGCGAGGTTCAACGGGCAGATCAAGCCCCACCATACGCATCACATCCGCCGCCCGTGTGCCCGCCGCATTTACCGCCGCCGCGCAAGCCACGCGGCCGCCTTTTTCCAAAACCACACCAGCAACACGGTCGCCCGCCACGTCAACCCCAGTCACCCTGTCCCGGATAAACCGTGCCCCTTGTGCTTTTGCAGCCGCGCGAAACCCGCTCAGCAACCCCATATTGTCAAACCAGCCTTCACCCTGCGGCCCAAAAGACCCAGCTACCAGATCACCGACTTCCATCCACGGAAACTTCGCCTTAATCCCGCTTGGCGTCAGCACCTCCGTCGTGGCCCCAAGCCCGCGCTGCATTTCGGCCACCTCTTGCATCAGCACCGCCGCATCTGCATTACCCGTTACAAACAAATATCCGTTCTCCTTAAGGCCAAGCGACGCAATCCCACCCTGTGGCCCCAAATGCCCGGCAATATCGCGGATAAATCCGATGCCAAAGCGGCTGATTTCAACATTTACAGCCGTGGTAAACTGCTGCCGGATCGATGCCACTGATAATGCCGTTGCGGCAAAGGCGTAACTTGGGTCTTGTTCCACCACCAGAACGGACATGCCCGGTTGCATCCGCGTCAACCAAAACGCCACCGACGCGCCCATAACCCCGCCACCAATCACCAAAACGTCTATTTTTTCAGCAGTGGTCATCACCAATTCCTATCGTCATCGCATCGTCAGTTATATCTTCTCGACCGACGCCGTAAATTGGGCAATACAGGATGTGGGATGTAGACAAAATGCCCCGATTAAAAACTGATACTTATTATTATGGTCGGCGTTTCGTTGGGGCCAATTTATTAGCAGAAGGGAAAGCACGTGTCAGGCGTTCTGGCGCTTCTTGGGCGTATTGCAAGCGCATCAACGGTCCATGAGATATGGGATCTGGCAATATCGCATCTGCAACCCTTGGGGTTTTCGCGGCTGAATTACGGCTTTACCAAATTTCGTTATGACCGATCTATCGGCGACCCCGATGATGTGCTGTTCTTGACCACCGGCAGCGCAGAATATGCGCAACGCTATTTTCGCGGTGGGCTGTACGCTCGCACGCCCGTGTATCGCTGGGTTACCAAAAACGTCGGCTATTGCAACTGGCGTTGGGTGCAAGAGGCTTACGCCGCTGGCACCTTGCCCCCTGATGAAATGGATGCGGTGCGCCTGAACCAGTCGCTTGGCGTTGTGGCTGGCCTGTCGATCAGCTTTCCCGAAACCTCGTCTCGATCTAAAGGCGCGCTTGGCATGATCGCCGACGTGGAGCTAAACCATGATGATGTAGATCGCATCTGGGCCGCCCATGGCGAAGAAATTATGGCCGTGGCCAACATGATGCACCTGAAAATCTCGCAATTGCCTATGCCGACACGCCGCCGCCCCCTGACGGGCCGTCAACGTGAGGCGCTGGAATGGGTGGCAGACGGTAAGACTGCGCAAGACATTGCGATTTTGATGGGCGTATCGCCCGCGATGATCGAGAAGCACCTGCGCCTTGCCCGCGACGCGCTGGATGTTGAAACCACCGCCCAAGCCGTTGCCAAAGGGGCCATGTTGAACATGATTTTTCAGATCGGCGCACCAGTGGCGGCAACACCCGAACTGGAACAGATGTGAAGGTAAGGTTTCCCTGACTTACCCAACGTCAAGCAACACGACATGTTATCCAAGTTCCCCGTGAGTGGTGGCTTATAGCCTAGGAACAGCATGTTGGGGATGCGCGCATTTTCGCGATACCCGACATGCACCCCCAACGGACATCTGGCCGCTCCCTCCAGATGCCGGTACTGCGACACCAAGGCTTATTTTGTCTGATGTGTCGATGTTGTTGCCCGTCACGTCTGCATCCCCAATGGCAAGTGCGCGGGCAAAGAAAAACGGTGCAGCCCTGGGGGCTGCACCGTTCAAACCTTTTGCACATTTTCGGCCAATCAGGCCTTGTTGTGCATCTTCGCCACTTCAGCCGCGAAATCTTCTTTTTCTTTCTCGATGCCCTCGCCAACCGCCATGCGCACAAAGCCCACAACCTCAACCCCCGCCGCTTTCGCCGCATCGGCCACCGTAATCTCCGGGTTCATCACAAAGCTTTGCCCCATCAGCGTGTTTTCCGACAGGAACCGCTTCATCCGCCCCGGAATTATGTTGTTTTGCACAACCGCATCCGGCTTTGGCTTTGGCGATGCCGCGTTTTCTTCCATTGCCTTTTGCGTCTGCACCATCAACTCGCGCGCCAGTACCGCCGGATCAAGATCCGCCTCCGACAACGCCAACGGATTGGTCGCCGCCACATGCATCGCAATCTGCTTGGCAATTCCGTTGTCCGTGCCGTTCACCGCCACCAACACACCAATCTTGCCCATGCCATCCGCCGCCGCGTTGTGCACATAAGACGCCACGAAATCACCGGAAACCGATGCCATCCGGCGCAGCGACATATTCTCGCCAATCCGCGCCACAGCCTCGGTCAGCGTCAGTTCAACCGTCTTGCCGCCCAAATCCGACGCCCGCAACGCCTCGGTATCCGCCGCCCCAAGCGCAACCTTGGTAAAACTGGCAACAAGCGCCTGAAATTCCGCGTTCTTCGCCACGAAATCAGTTTCGGAGTTCACCTCAACCGTAACCCCGCGCCCGCCAGAAACAGCCACGCCAACCAGCCCCTCAGCCGCCACGCGGTCGGCCTTCTTCGCGGCCTTAGCCAAGCCTTTGGTGCGCAGCCAATCAACCGCCGCTTCCATATCGCCGTCAGTTTCCACCAACGCCTTCTTCGCATCCATCATGCCTGCGCCAGTAGATTCGCGCAGTTCTTTCACCATCTGAGCGGTGACGGCCATAGCGGCTCTCCTCAAATAAACGGGAATATCCCGGCAAGGAGCTATCCCCGCCGGGTAACAGTCTCGCGAAGCCTGTTCAGGCCTCAGCGACGGCTTCAGCAACCGCGTCTTCAACAGGCGCGTCAATCAATGCCCCCAGATCAACGCCAGCAGCGCCCATTTGTGCGGTCATACCGTCCAGCGCCGCGCGCGAAATCAGATCGCAGTACAGCGCAATCGCGCGTGCCGCATCGTCATTGCCGGGGATCACATGATCCACACCTTTGGGCGAGCAATTCGTGTCCACAATCGCGATCACCGGAATGCCCAGCTTTTGCGCCTCAAGAATGGCCAGACTTTCCTTGCCGACATCAATCACGAACAACAGGTCCGGGCGCGCGCCCATTTCACGGATACCGCCGAGCGACGCCTGCAGCTTGCCCTGCTCCCGCTCGATCTGCAGCCGTTCTTTTTTGGTCAGGCCCTCGGCGCCGTGCGCCATCTGCTCGTCAACCTGCTTAAGACGCTGGATCGACTTTGAAACCGTCTGCCAGTTGGTCAGCGTACCGCCCAGCCAGCGGTGGTTCATGTAATACTGCGCGCATTTTTCCGCCGCTTCCGCCACTGGCTTTTGCGCCTGCCGCTTGGTGCCAACGAACAAAATCCGGCCACCCTTGGCAACCGTATCGCGCACCAGCTTCAGCGCCGCGTCCAGCAATCCGGCCGTGGTCGCCGTCGGCATCAACGGCACGGTGCTTAATCTGACCGCCGTCGGCGCCGGCAGCGCCACAGTCACCATCACCAGCGATTCCCATCCCACGCTGGCGCGCCCGATCGCCGCCACCAT
>JACMNW010000140.1 GCA_014378345.1 Pseudorhodobacter sp.
CAACATCCTGTTCCGCAATCTTGAGGGCAACAAATCTGGCGGTGCGCCGACGCAAGTGGCGGTAATCTTTGAACATCCATCAAAAACCTTCCGCAATGACATCTACCCCGCCTACAAGGCCAACCGCCCAGACTTGCCCGAAGACCTGCGCCCGCAATTCCCGCTGACCCGCGAGGCCACCCGCGCCTTCAACATTGCCTGTATCGAGACCGAAGGGTTTGAGGCCGATGACATCATCGCCACCCTGTCGTGCCGCGCGCGCGATGCTGGCGGCAACGTAACCATCATCTCCTCCGACAAAGACCTGATGCAACTGGTGGGTGATGGCGTGGAAATGTTCGACCCCATGAAAAACAAACGCATCGGCCCGGATGAGGTGTTTGAAAAATTCGGCGTCGCCCCGAACCGGGTGGTCGATGTGCAATCCTTGGCAGGGGATTCCGTCGATAATGTGCCGGGCGCGCCGGGGATCGGGATAAAAACTGCGGCACTGTTGATCCAGGAATTTGGCGATCTGGAAACTCTGCTGGCGCGGGCGGGTGAAATTCCACAGCCCAAACGGCGTGAGGCGTTGGTGAACAATGCCGACCTGATCCGCATTTCCAAACGTCTGGTATCTTTGGACTGCGACATGCCGATAGATTTCACGCTGGAAAGCCTTGAAGTCACCCATCCCGACGCCGAAACCCTGCTGGGCTTTCTGAACTTGATGGAATTTCGCACCCTGACGCAAAGGGTGGCGACCAGCCTGAAAGTGGCGGTACCTGTCGCACCTGTTACTGAAGCAGGGGCGGAGCGGAAAAATATTGCCACAAACAACCTCCATGCCAATGAACTGCCCTTTGATCATGCCGCTTACGAATGCATCCGCGATGCCGAAGCCCTAAACCTCTGGATCGCCACCATCCGCGAGCGAGGCCATGTCGCCGTGGATACCGAAACCACCAGCCTCGACGAAATGCGCGCCGAACTTGTCGGCATTTCCCTTTGCGTTGAGGCAGGCCGCGCCTGCTACATCCCGCTGGGCCATAAACAAGGCGGCGGTGATCTGTTCGGGTCCACCGATCTTAGCCCCGGTCAAATGCCGCTGGAACATGCGCTTGCCCTGCTAAAACCCGTACTGGAAGACCCTGCCATTCTGAAAATCGGGCAGAATATGAAATATGACGCCAAGATTTTCGCGCGTCAGGGCATAAATGTGGCCCCGATCGACGACACGATGCTGATGTCCTACGCTATGCACGCGGGCCTGCACATGCACGGCATGAACGCGCTGTCGGAGCAGTACCTTGGCCATGCGCCAATCACGATCAAAACCCTGCTCGGCGCTGGCAAGGCGCAGGTTACCTTCGACCGCGTGCCTGTAGACGTGGCAGTTAAATACGCAGCCGAAGACGCCGATGTGACCCTGCGCCTGTGGAAAACCTTTAAACCGCAGCTGCATGTTGCCAAGGTTACCACCGTCTATGAGACGCTGGAGCGCCCGCTGGTGCCCGTTCTAGCCGCCATGGAAATGGCCGGCATTCAGGTAGACCGTGATACCCTGTCGCGCATGTCCAACGCCTTCGCGCAAAAAATGGCGGGGCTGGAGGATGAAATTTACACCCTCGCAGGGGAAAAATTCAACGTAGGTTCCCCAAAACAATTGGGCGAAATACTGTTTGATAAAATGTCGATGCCCGGTGGCGAAAAGGGCAAAACCGGGGCCTATGCTACGGGCGCTGATATTCTGGAAGACCTTGCGACCGAACATGAACTCCCCGGCCGGGTGCTTGATTGGCGGCAACTGGCGAAACTCAAATCCACCTATACCGACGCGCTGCAAGACCACATCAACCCCGAAACCGGTCGCGTTCATACCAGCTATTCCATTACCGGCGCGGTTACTGGCCGACTGGCTTCCACCGACCCGAACCTGCAAAACATACCCATCCGCAGTGACGAAGCCCGCCGCATCCGGGAGGCGTTTGTGGCCCCCAAAGGCCGGGTTCTGGTTAGCCTTGATTACAGCCAGATTGAACTTCGCATTCTGGCGCATGTCGCGGACATTCCCGCGCTGAAACAAGCGTTTGCAGACGGCCATGATATCCACGCCATGACCGCAGCAGAAATGTTCAACGTGCCGATAGAAGGTATGGACCCAATGATCCGACGCCAAGCCAAGGCCATCAACTTTGGCGTCATCTACGGCATTTCGGGCTTTGGCTTAGCGCGCAATCTGCGCATCCCACGCGCGGAGGCGCAGGGCTTTATCGACCGCTACTTTGAGCGCTTCCCCGGCATCAAGGAATACATGAACGATACCGTCGCCTTCGCCAAAGAAAACGGATTTGTCCAAACTCTGTTTGGCCGCAAAATCCATACCCCCGAGATTAACGCAAAAGGCCCCCAAGCCGGTTTCGCCAAACGCGCCGCCATCAACGCCCCGATCCAAGGCACTGCCGCCGACGTCATCCGCCGCGCGATGATACGGATGCCAGCCGCGATTGCAGGGATTGATGCCAAGATGCTGCTGCAAGTGCATGACGAATTGCTGTTCGAAGTGGCCGAGGATGCCGCCGCCGCCTTGATCCCCATCGCCCGCGACGTGATGGAAAACGCGGCCGATCCGGCGGTGAAATTATCGGTCAAACTAACGGTCGAGGCGGGACAAGGCGTAAACTGGGCAGCGGCGCATTAAGCGCGCGCCTTAACGCCGATCTATCCTGACCTGAAAGCAGTTGTTTCTGGCAGACCGCACATGCACATAGGCCACGCGATCATCGGCAAAACGCGTCGCTGCCTCATTGGCAATCTGCGCCGTCGGCACCACCGCCCCGGTGCCGTAAACAATCCGGTCATTCGCGCTATAGCCGCGCAGGATGTAATCGGAAGATTGCAACATGGCTGGCAAATCCATTCCCCCGCCAGCTAAACAGTCATCGGCGCACAGAAAAATCGGCCCCTGTTCGGCATAGGGTTGCGGCGCCGGAAACGGGCGGTGCGACAGGATCAGCATTCCGGCATCTTTAGGGATCATCGTCAAGCAATGCCTGCACGGGTTGCCATCGCCGTCCGAGATCGCCAATTCTGCCACCTGCCCATTGGCATCTGGGCCGCCACGCTGATAGCCGCGAACAATCGGCGTGGGAATCGGGGTGAAATATAGGGGCATCGGGATCTCCTTTGTTCGTCTTATGGCAAAGCATCACCCCGTCCAGCGACCCGGATTTTGCGCATTCCGATCCGTTCGCCCGCCATCAAGCTTTGGACAGCATCAACCCCAGCGGGCGGCCCGCAAGAATGTGCATGTGATAATGCGGCACTTCTTGATGGCCGTCTTCACCTGCATTGGAAATGGTTCGATAGCCCGCACCACCCTGCCCCGGCGAGATGCCCAACTGAGCGATGATCTGGGCGCAGCTGCGGTGAAAATCAACCAGTTCCTCAGATGACGCCTCACCTGCGAAGTGATCGAAATTCACATAAGCGCCCTTCGGGATCACCAACACATGAACAGGCGCGTGTGGGCCAATGTCGTGAAAAGCCAGTGTGTGGGCCGTTTCCAGCACGGTCTTATTTGGAATTTCACCCCGCAAGATACGGGCAAAAATATTCAGCGGGTCATAGGCGTAGGGCATAGCTCAATCCACGAATAGGTAATCGGTTTCCGCAATCTCACGCGCGCGTTCCTCGGGAATACCAAGAAACGCGGCCAGTGGCAGGGTATTTTCATCAACACTTGCAGACTGGCGCATAACAAAAAACTGATCAAAGTTCGCGTCATGCAGGCGGTCCGATTCAAACCGCACATCGTAGCGAATGGTTGGCAACAGACGGTCAATGGTTTCTTGCGGCGTCACAGCCCCCGCCAGACCAACCCTTCGCGCATGGCCGATCAAGAAATCATCGGTAAAATCGCATTCAATTTCCAACAGCCGCACGTCCGATTTGTCGGAATAGAAATCATGCATCAGATCCACATTCGCGGGATCAATGCAGATAACAAGCCGGTCCGTTGCCCAAGTGTCAAACAGCATCCGCACCAATGCGCGCCTGTGCCGTGTGCGCTTTTCCAGCGTGGTCTGGATACCCCCAAGATCGGGCAAATCTGTATCAGCCTCGTTGAACAAGTAATCCACACAGGGCAGATTGGTGACCTTGCGCACACGATCTACCAAGCGCTTGGCGACGTGCCATTTCTTGCAGGTCACCATTAATAACGTCCGTCCCCGCCCAAGGCTAGTTTCGCTTTCCCAAAAACGAGGTGCAAAACGGCGGCCAATACGGCCTCGCCCGGTCAGGAAACGGTGCAAACCACGCCCTTCGTTGGAAATTGTGAAGCGTACCCCTTCGGCGGCATAAAGCCGCCCCAGCCGATCTTTCAATGCCTTAGCCTCGGGCGAGATTTTGCGCGCGAACAGATAATCCTGGCTGATCAGCAAATCATATTGATCGTCATAAAAACTAACCGGTATGCCGTAATCTGAAAACATAAGGAACGTCAGAGTGCGCGATCTGATCTCTGCCTCGGGCACCAGATGGCCGACCACAGTTTGAAAAAAAGTCTCATCCGGTATCCATGTGGTGCGGAAAAACCGCATGACATCGGGACGTTTGGTGCAAAACTCCAAAACTGCCTCAACTGTGCGGCGGCGCAAACACCACCATTGACTGCCGATTTGCATTTGGATGTCGGCAGGCACGCTACGCGCTAAATTCAGCCGTTTTTGCAAGTTCATCGACGCATAGAACAACTTTTTTTGGGCCCGCTCATTGAACAAATGCCGGTAAATCAGCCGTTCTTCCTTGATGCCAGTTTTAATCCAGTCAGAATTGAAGAAATCGAAACTTTCAATGTGGTCAACTTCGGTTTGATCCAGAAATTGATGCACATATTCCGATGATTTGATCGGCATGCAGTCGCCCGACAACATATAAAAATGCGTGGCACGCGGAAAGGCGTCGACCGCCGCCCGTACGGCCAACAATGTAGCGGCGATCAGGCTCCATTCGCCCCACCCACATTTGATACGGCGCTTGGTGAAAGTAACCGATGGGTTGTCTGCCAACGCCTTGCGAATACAGTCAAAATCCGCAGCCTTAGCGCGGCCATCGAAGTGAATGGCAATGAAATCGCCTGTCGCGGTCAGCCGTTCGGCCTGCGCGATAACCCCTTCGGGATCTTTGTGACACAAAAGAATAAAGGCGATTTTTGCCATTCAGTGAACTTTGCTTGCCGACTTCCGCGCATTGTTTCCATAGATAGCTTTAACAGCCATTGAAAATACAGCATTTGTTTGCTTCTTTAGGGGCTATTGTTCCGAGTTGCCACGAACGCAACCAAAAATTGCAGGAGACGAAGTTTTATGGGGTTTCCCGGCACTTGGATGACCGAAAGCGAAAGCGTGGTTTACCGCGTGGTGCCGAAATGTGCATGTTCGTCCATCGGGCAGATCATGTTCTATTCAGACCATGGTAAGTTCTTTGATGGCGATATCCATGACGCAACAGGCGGCATGCACAAATGGGCGATCGAGGCGAGCCAACCGATTATTGAACGCAACGTCAAAACCCACGCCTCCTACGCCTTTACCTGCGTCCGAAACCCCTACACCCGCATTTTATCGTCTTTCTTCGACAAGATTTGCGGCGTCCAGCGCAATGGCAAACGCTACCGTGGCAACATGGTACCGTTGCTGACACAGAAATATGGCATCGACGTGGGTGGTGATGATGGCACGGCTGACTTTGACCAGATCGCATCGTTCCGCCGCTTTTTGCTGTTTGCCCGCGATACCATTCGATGGCGCAAACCTATGGAGCCGGACATTCACTGGTCAGCCATGTCTGGCCATGTGTCGACCTATATCGTGAATGGTGGGCGATACGACCACATCTTTTTCACCGAAGACTTCGATGCGGGCATGCAGCACGTGCTGAACAACATCAAAACCAAGCATAAAGTGAACCTGAAAAAGATCCCCAAATTCAACGAAAGCGAAAGCCACGGGCCAAAGCGCGCGCACCCGGTTGAGGACTACTTCGACGATCTGTCACGGCATTTGATGTGGGAAATCTACAAACGTGATTTCCAACTTTTTAAGTATGATTTTGATAACCCTGCCAACAAAATGCCGCTTGGCCCCGTTGATCTGAACGAGGTGCATGCAAAGCTGGGCGAATAATCTATCCCGCTCAGATCAGCCCTTTCTTGCGGAACAGCGCCTTTAAATCCGTCTCTGGCCGTGCCCCGAAGTGGCTGATAACTTCTGCCGCCGCAACACAGCCCATCCGGCCACAAACGCCAAGGCTTTGTCCCGTCGCCATGCCATACAGAAATCCCGCCGCGAACTGGTCACCCGCGCCGGTTGCGTCTACGGGCACAATCCGGTGAACGGGAACAATCGCCTGTTCATCACCGCGCACCACGATCACGTCATGGCCTGACCGCGTGCAGACGACGAGCCCCGAATCTTGTGCCGCTTGTTCCAGCGCAGATGAAAGATCGGCCTCATAAAGCGACGACCATTCGTGTTCATTGCCGATCACATAGTCCAGGTCTTTCACCAAACGCCGAAAATCGGCGCGATGCCGATCCACGCAAAACGGGTCAGACAGGGCGATACCGGCTTTACCTCCAGACGCTTGGCAAAGTTGCACGGCGCGTTCAAAAGCCTGCTTTCCCAATGGCTTGTCATATAGATAGCCTTCCAGAAACAGAATTTCCGCCTGCCCTGCCACATCATCCGACACATCCACTGGACCAAGCTCGGATGAGATGCCCAAATAAGTGTTCATCGACCGTTCACCGTCAGGGCTGACAAAGATCATCGACCGTGATGTTGGCAAATCGCCGCCCGCCACCGGGGCATTGACAAAATCTGTGCCATTGTCGGCCATGGTTTTCGCATAGAAGCGACCCAAAGCATCATCATGCACCCGCCCGATGAATGCCGTCGTCAGCCCAAGGTTTCCAAGCCCTGCCAAAGTATTGGCAACGGACCCCCCCGGTGCCTGAACACGGTCTTTCATCGCACCGTAAAGCACCTCGCCCCGGTCGCGCTCCACCAGTTGCATGATGCCTTTTTCAATGCCCATCAGCTCGATAAAGCTGTCATCTGCCGTGGTGAACACATCAACAATGGCGTTGCCGATGCCGACGACCTGGTAGGATTTCATTCCGTTTTATCCTCAAAAAGACAATGTTCGCGGATCAAACAGACCCCGCATTTTGGTTTGCGCGCGACACAAATATATCGGCCGTGCAAGATCATCCAGTGGTGGGCATGCTGTTGAAATTCAGCAGGAACATTATCTTCGATCGCGCGTTCCACGACATCAACGTCGCGCCCCGGGGCAATGCCAGACCGGTTGCCCAGCCGGAAGATATGAGTGTCAACTGCCTGCGCGGGCTGGCCAAACCACATGTTCAACACCACATTTGCCGTCTTGCGCCCCACGCCGGGCAGCAACACCAATGCGGCGCGCGAAGAGGGTACTTCACCGCCAAAATCATCGACCAAAATCTGGCTTAGCTTGATGACATTGCGGGCTTTGTTGCGGAAAAGACCAATTGTTTTGATAGCCTCGATCAAGGCATCCAGCCCCAGATCCAGCATCTTTTGCGGTGTATCAGCGATGGCAAACAAGGGTCGGGTGGCTTTATTAACGCCAACGTCCGTCGACTGCGCCGAAAGCGCCACCGCAACTACCAATGTATAAGCGTTCTGGTGATGCAATTCACCCTTCGGTTCAGGCTCAGCAGCCTGAAACGTGGAAAAGATTGCGTGCATCGCGCTGTAGGAAAGCTGCTTTACCATAGTTGCGATATGCATCACGAACATCATTCCGGCAAGGCAGAAGCCGCAATTTCCGGGTCGCACAAGGCGCAAACGCATCATACCGTACAGCGTCAAGGAGATTGCTATGCCCGACACACCCGCCTATCACTACGCCGTCATCGCCCGTGCCTTGCGGCACATTGATGAAGGCGGGCCTTCGCTGACGCTGGAAGACCTTTCCGCCCGAATGGGGATGAGTGCGGCTCACTTTCAGCGTGTGTTTTCGCAATGGGTCGGCGTATCGCCCAAACGGTATCAGCAATACCTGACGCTGGATCACGCCAAACGGCTGCTGGCAGACAGGTTTTCAGTGCTGGATACGTCGCACGCGGCGGGTCTTTCTGGGGGTGGCCGCCTGCATGATCTATTCCTGCGTTGGGAGGCGATGAGCCCGGGTGATTACGCCCGTGGCGGCGAAGGCCTTACCATATCATGGGGCCAATTCCCTACACCCTTTGGTGATGCATTGGCCATGGCCACAGATCGTGGGCTGTGCGGCTTGGCTTTTACCGACGAGTACGGATTTGACGCCGCAATGGCCGATTTGACGGGGCGTTGGCCCAAGGCTGGCTTCATCCGCGATGACGCAACGGTTGCCCCCTGCATCGCAACTGCCTTTGGTGGCAGCGACCGCACAGAAACCCGCCTCCACCTGATCGGAGCACCTTTTCAAATCAAGGTATGGGAGGCGCTTTTGCAAATCCCAACTGGCCACGTCACCACATACTCCGAAATTGCAGGCGCCGTTGGCCATGCCGATGCCGTCCGCGCCGTCGGCACTGCCGTGGGCCGCAACCCAATCAGCTGGCTTATCCCCTGCCACCGCGCCATGCGCAAATCGGGCGGTCTTGGCGGCTACCACTGGGGCTTGCCCGTCAAACGCGCCATGCTGGCATGGGAGGCCGCCCGCACAAATATGTGATGCGCGGAAAACAGCCGTATCAAGGCCACATCTTTCGTAAGGCTCAGCGCATTGCTATAAGGCATCACAAGCCCGGCAAACGGGCCTTTGCATGAGGCAGCAGTTATGAACTTCAAAACCCCCCTGATCGTGGCATCACTTAGCATTTTTGCACTTACCGCCTGCGCGATTGACCCAAACGCATTTCCTGGTGATCCGAATGCCCGAACCAAAGGCGGCGCTGTAACGGGCGCGTTGATCGGTGGCGTTCTTGGTGCCAATAGCGGTGGCAAAAATAGCTTCGGCAAAGCTTTGGTCGGCGCAGGCATCGGGGCTGCCATTGGTGGTGCCATCGGCAACAACCTTGATCAGCAAGCCGCAGATCTGCGCGCGGTGAATAGCAATTTCACTGTCACCAACAACGGCAGCTACCTTGTGGTCAACATGCCACAAGACCTGCTGTTCAACACTGGCAGCGCCGCTTTGCGCCCGGATCTCACTCAAGACATCAAGGCTATTGCGGGCAATCTGCAGCAATATCCAAACAGCCAGATTGAGGTTATCGGCCACACCGATAACACCGGATCGTCTGCCCTGAACCAAGACCTGTCGCAACGCCGCGCTGTCTCTGTGGCCGAAGTTCTGCGCGGGGCGGGCGTACCCAATAACCGTATCGCAGCCTACGGCCGAGGCGAGGATCAACCGCTACCAACAGCGTCTAACCTGACGCCAGAAGGGCGCGCGCAAAACCGCCGGGTAGAAATTATCATTCGGCCAACCGCTTAAATCACAAACCTTTTCTAGATGAACAGCCGGGCAATCCTCGGCTGTTTTTCATTGCGCTTCCCCGCAACTGGTCTAAAGATTTCACCAATTCCGGGGAAAGCCATGCCGTTTCTGAAAATCCAAGCTGAAAAACTGTCACTTTCCGTCGTTCGCCAGATAGAGCTGTTGATCTTGCGCGGCATCCTGCGTCCCGGCGAACGCTTGCCTGCTGAACGCGAACTTTCAGAACGGCTTGGTGTATCGCGCCCGTCCCTGCGCGAAGCAGTGGCCGATTTGCATGATCGTGGCCTGCTTTCCAGCCGCCCCGGTGCGGGCATTTACGTCGCCGATGTGCTGGGTTCCGCGTTTTCCGAAGCCCTCGTGCAACTTTTCGCCAGCCACGAAGAAGCCGTTTTCGACTACATCGCCTTTCGCCGCGATATGGAAAGCCTGACCGCAGAACGCGCGGCGGAACTTGGCTCAGACACTGATCTTGCCGTCATAAACACCATTTTTGAAAAGATGGAATTCGCCCATACCAAGCGCGACCCAACAGACGAGGCGGCACTGGACGCCGATTTTCACATGGCAATCATCGATGCCAGCCATAACATTATCATGCTGCACATGATGCGCTCGATGTTTGATCTGCTGCGCCAAGGCGTGTTCTACAATCGGCAAATTATGTTCAAACAACGCATAACGCGCGACGCATTGCTTGACCAGCATCGCCAGATCAACATCGGCATTCAGGCGCGTGATCCCATAGCTGCGCGCGCGGCAGTAGTGGCGCATATGAACTATGTGGAACAATCACTTGCGGCCCAGATCAAGGCAGAGCGCAATGAGGCTGTTGCGAAACAGCGGTTTGATCACGAACAAAACAGATAGCAGTGGCTCAAATAGAAAAAGCCCAATCCTGGGACCGGGCCTTTCCAAATTGATCAAACCTTCAATGCAGGCGCGCTTCAACTTGCCCAATCGCATCGTCAATCGACACTGCCGCATTTTCCGCCGTCATCTGTTTGGCCAACACGTCGCCAGCCACCGCAACAGCCACCGAAACAGCCCGTTCTTTCACCTGCCGCAAGGCAGATGCCTCAGCCGAGGCTATCTGATCAGTCGCTGCCGCCAAACGCCGCGCAATCGCGGTTTTCAAATCAGCCTTGGCCTGTTTTGCCGCGGCCATCGCTTCTTCGCGTGCGCCTGCAACAATGCGGTCAGATTGTTCCTGCACCTCGCGCTGCTTACGCTCATACGATGCCAAAATCGTCTTGGCCTCTTCGCGAAGGTTCCGCGCTTCTTCCAGATCAGCTTTAATCTGCACCGCGCGTGCATCCAAGATGCCCGTTATCTTGCCCGGCACGCCAAAGTAGACCAGCGCGCCGATAAAGATGATAAACGCAATCAAAACAACGAATTCGGTATTGTTCAGCGAAAAGAACGGCCCTTCCGCAGCAAGCGCGGGCGTTGCAGCCAAGATTAAAGCAAGACTAAGTTTTTTCATCATGCTATCCCTTCAACCGCGCAGCAACCGCCGCCGTGATTGATTTTGCATCTGCCTTACCGCCCAAAGCGATCACCAACTCACGCGCCGTGTCTTTGGCAACTTCAGTAATAGCATCTAATGCTCCGGCCTTGATCTCGGTGATCTTAGCCTCAGATTCAACGGCTTTCGCCGCAATGTCTGCGTCCGCTTTGGCTATCGCTTTATCCAGATCTTTCTGAATGTCAGCTTTAGCACTGGCCACAATCTTTGCCGCCTCGCCGCGCGCCATTGTCAGCGCATCGTTGTAGGCACGCTCGGCCTGCACGGCCTTTTGCTTGAATTCCTCGGCTGCAGCCAGATCATTGGTGATCGTGCCACTGCGTTCAGCCAGCACGGCACCGATGCGGGGCAAGGCCACGCGGGTCAGCACCAGATAAATGATCACAAGTGTTACCGCCAACCAGAATATCTGGTTCGGGAATGTCGCAAAGTCTAGCTGCGGCAGGCCGGTTTTCTCGGCATGTTCTGCCCCGGTTGCAACGGCCTCAGTCGCTGTTGTCGCCATGATAGTCTCCTCGCGGAACCTGAAGTTACCCGGCAGGGCTAGTCTGCCCCACCGGAAGCTTGGCCCTGAAGGATCAGACTGCGAACAACAGCAAAAGTGCAATCAGGAACGAAAAGATGCCCAGTGCTTCGGCAAACGCAATGCCGACGAACAGGTTTGCCATTTGGCCGGGGGCCGCCGATGGGTTGCGAAGTGCGCCTGCAAGAAAGTTTCCTGCAATGTGACCCACGCCGATACCTGCGCCGCCAAGGCCAATCGTGGCCAAGCCTGCGCCGATGAACTTACCCATTTGTGCGATATCGCCTTCCATAGTCGTCTCCTTTTTGGATTTTTGAATAGAGTGTTAGGATTGAAGACCCAAGTGGGGGCCCTAGTGATGGGCGCCGCCCACTGCGTCACGCAAGTAAACGCAGGTCAGAATGGTAAAAACATAGGCTTGAACAACTGCTACCAGCAGTTCCAATCCGTAAATCGCCGCGATCGACAGGATCGGCACAACCGATGCCACGCCCAGTGCACCTGCAAAGCCCGCAAATACCTTGATCACCGCATGGCCAGCCATAACGTTGCCGCCCAGACGAATGGAATGGCTAAGCGGGCGCACGAAGTAAGAAATGATTTCGATCAGCGCCAGCACAGGCCGCAGCACCAGCGGTGCGGATGAGACCCAGAACATGCCCAGAAATCCGATACCCTGCTTGGCGAACCCAAGGATGGTAACAGACAGGAACACCAGCATCGCCAGCGTCGCGGTCACGGCGAAATGGGATGTGGTGGCAAAGGCCATCGGAATCAGGCCCAACAGGTTGGCCAGCACAACGAACATAAACAGCGTCATCACATAGGGAAAGTATTTGATCCCGTCATGCCCGGTGACTTCTTCAACCATGTTATGGATGAAGCCGTACAGCATCTCGCCCACCGATTGCAGGCGTGACGGGATGATCGACCGGCGACTGGTTCCCAGAACCAGCAGGGCGATCATCACAAGAACTGCAATGCCCATCCAAAGGGTGACGTTGGTGGGAGTATACCAGTGGATCGTATCGCCGCCGAAAAGGGGCTTTACGATGAACTGCTCCATCGGATGGATGTTCAGCTTGCTGGTTTCTTCGCCCGCCATTGATCAATCCTCTTCATCATCTGCGGGCTTGCCCACGTAATCTTGTGCGGCGGGGTAATCCGCCGTATTCCGCGCCGCAAGCTGTTTTGCGGTGCCGAGCATCGTTTTGATGCCCGCAGCGAACCCGATCAGCGAGAATATCACCAGAAACAGCGGCAGCGTTTCGAAAACCGCATCCAACCCGTATCCAATCCCCATTCCCAACAACATGCCGGTCACAAGCTCTATTATCATCCGCCAGGCAAC
>JACMNW010000141.1 GCA_014378345.1 Pseudorhodobacter sp.
ACGGGTGACATTATCCAGTTTGCCCGCAGATGCGCCAAGGTCAATATCTGACACATCGTAATTCAGTTCAGCGCCCGCTACGAATTGGCCAAAATCAGCACGGTAACCTGCAAACACGCCGCCAATGGTGCCATTGCCGTCAAGGCCAGCGCCGCCACTTTTGATATCGCCATAGCCAAGTTGGGCACCGACATAACCGCCGCCCCATTCACCGCCTGTGTTGGATTGAACTGGCGCATCATAAGCGACGACTGCGGGTTCAGGCGCCACGTCACCCAAGCCGCCTGCAAAAGCGGGCGCGCCGAGAAGGACGGCTGTTGTTAGAAACAAGTAGTTTTTCATGCTCTCACTCTCCCATTAAATTATGTCCGGAAGGACCGCCAACGTTGGCCGCGGGATTCGACCACGTCGGTGTAGCGCAGAATTGGGGTAAAAGTTCCATGCCGACAAGCAGGCCTCACGCGGTGGTGATTGCGCGTATTGGCAGCGGGCGAAAAGTCGCGCGGAGGGGATTGGGTTTCGGCAAATTGCCGCGCAGAAAGAGCGGTGCCAGCGAGGTGGCGAAAATTGGCTTAGCGAACGGTGCCCTTAAATGCGGTCTTCCAGCGCCATCCATTCCGCTTCGGCTGCCGCAAGTTGCGCCTGTTTATCGCCCAAGACTTCAGACGCCTTGCGGAATTTGACGGGTTCTTTGGTGAACAAATCTTCTGATTCCAGCAGTTCCGAGACTTTGGATACCTCCGCCTCAAGCCGTTCAATAATGGCGGGCAGATCGTCAAGGCGTTTGCGTTCGGTAAAGGTTAGCGCCTCCACCCGTTTGGCTGTATTGCGGCCATCAGGGCGGGCTGCGCCTGATTTGGCAGCGGCTTCTTCGGCAGCGGTTGGGCGTTGGCGGACGTAATCGGACCAGCCACCTGGATAGGCTTGCGCGCCGCCGTGGCCATCAAGCGCTACCGTGGTGGTGGCGACACGGTCGATAAAATCACGGTCGTGGCTGACCAGCAGCACAGTACCATCATAATCGCCAAGGATGTCTTGCAAAAGATCAAGGGTTTCAACGTCAAGATCGTTGGTCGGTTCATCCATGATCATCAGGTTTGACGGTTTAGCCATCAGTTTGGCCAGCAGAAGACGCGCCTTTTCGCCGCCCGACAGGGAGGAAACCTTCGCGCGCATCTGGCGTTCGTCGAACAGGAAATCTTTCAGATACCCCACCACATGCCGGGGCTGGCCGCGCACCATGACCTGATCGGACGAACCGGAAACCTGCATAAGCGGATCGTTGGTGAGATTGTCCCAAAGGGTGGCGTTCAGATCAAGGGCAGAGCGGGTCTGATCAAAGACCGCGACATCAAGGTTGGTGCCAAGCGTGACGGTGCCCGCATCCGGCGCAAGTTCGCCGATCAGCATTTTTAAAAGTGTGGTTTTGCCAACGCCATTGGGGCCAACAAAAGCCACGCGGTCACCGCGCAGCACGCGCAGGTCGAATCCGGTGACGATTTTCTGGTCGCCAAAGGATTTGAACAGGCCCTTGGCGTCGATCACGCGCTTGCCGCTGGTGGGGCCTGCCTCGATCTCCATCGCGGCGGTGCCTTGGCGGCGGATTTGGCTGCCGCGTTCGGCCCGCAATTCCGCCAGTGCGCGTACCCGCCCCTGATTGCGTTTGCGGCGGGCAGAGATGCCTTCAACCGCCCATTTGCCTTCGGCCTTAATCTTGCGGTCCAGCTTGTGGCGGGCGTCGTCTTCTTCGGCCCACACGGTATCGCGCCAATCCTCAAACCCCGTGAAACCGGATTCGCGGCGGCGGACCTGGCCGCGGTCGATCCAGGGCGTCGCCTTGGTCAGCGCACGCAGGAAGGTGCGGTCGTGGCTGATGAGCACGAAGGCGGTGCGGGTGGAGGATAATTCAGCTTCCAGCCATTCGATGGCTTGAATATCAAGGTGGTTGGTAGGTTCGTCCAGCAGCATCACATCGGGTTCTTCGGCCATCAGTTTGGCCAATGCGGCGCGACGGCGTTCACCGCCTGATGCGGTGGCAACCGGCATGTCGGGCTGGAATTTCAGGCCTTCGGCAACCATGGCGACCTTGTAATGCTCGGTCGGGTCCAGGTTGCTTGCGGCGTAATCGCCCAGCGTTTCCCACTGCGACAGGTCGGGGTCTTGTTCCATGTAGCCCACGGAAATTCCGGGGGGGACGACGAAGGTGCCCTGATCGGCCTCTGTCAGGCCCGCCATCACCTTCATCAGGGTGGATTTGCCGGAGCCGTTGCGCCCGACTAGGGCCACGCGGTCGTTCGGTTGAACCACAAGGTCGAGGTTGTCGAAGATGGGATTTCCGCCGAAGGTCAGGGAAATCGAGGACATCTGTAAAAGGGGTGCGCGTGCCATGATGCAGGGCACGTAGCGGGCCTTTCGGAGGAGGTCAACGCGGCATCGGGGCTTTTTGCGGTGATTTTACTTCAGGTCGCAAGGCTTCGCAGCAATCGGGCGCGTGCGGGGGGGATGGCGGCGATTTCAAGCGCCGTGAAGACATGCAGGGTATTGAGGGCTTGGTCTATGACGGCATGGTCAGACACCCAACCGCCCATAACAAGGTAGGTGCGCAAAAGGGGTGGCATGGTCGTGATGGATTTGGGGCTGGGGTGCGGCAATCGTGCGAAAGGGTGGGTGTGCGAGGATTTGATGCCGGGTTTCCAGATGCTGGGGGCAAAGTGGGCTTCTTTTAACTCGGCAAG
>JACMNW010000142.1 GCA_014378345.1 Pseudorhodobacter sp.
AGCCCGCGCCGCCCCCAGCTTTGGCAGCACCCCATACCACAAAGCATAACCCAAACCCGATGTCACAGCGCCAGACACAACCGCCAGCCAAACGCCCATTGGCTGCAAGGCGCCCCCAAACCCAATCACCATGCCCGCGCCAATCGCAATCGGCAGTGCCAGCACAAAATTCGCCGCCGTCGCCAGCAGCGGGTCAACTGCGCGCCGTCCTGCCAGCGAATAAATTCCCCAGCCAATCCCGGCCCCTGCCATCGCCAACACCGGGCCAAACGCGCCGATATTGCCCTCGCCAATAGTGCTTTGCGGTGCCACCAAAACCAACAGCCCCACAAAAGCCAACGCCGCCCCGGCCCAGCGCGCAGGCGGCACCGCCTCCCGCGCAATCAACGCCCCGGCAAACATGGTGATCTGCACCGATCCAAATAAGATCAACGCGCCAATGCCGGCATCAAGCGTCAAATAAGCCATTGAAAAACAGAATAAATAGGCAAGCAATCCCGCCACGCCTGACAGCCTACCCCGCCATCCCGGCCAAACCGCAGCGCCCCAAACGCTTCGCCGCGCCAGCACAAACAGCGCCAGCATCCCCGCCCCGGCGGCCAACCGGATCACCGCATAAGTCACCGGATCAATCAGCCCACCCCCCACCGCCATCCGGTTCAAAACCGAATTTGCCGCAAAGGCCAGCATCGCCAACGTGGTCAAAAGGAAAAGCACCATGGCACCCCTGTATCGCCTGTGCTGCAACCCGGCAACGCACATCGCCTAATGACTTCTCTTTCGCCTAAATACTCAAAACCTTTCGCCTTTCCGGGGAACCCGGACAGGCGAGGCAAAAACCTTGCGGGGAACCCGCTCCATTCAATAACCGCTAAAACCCAGCCCAAAAGAAAAGGGCACCCTCGCGGATGCCCCTTTCAAATTTCCCAGACGGGAAAGGATGATTACATCATCCCGTCCATGCCGCCCATTCCACCCATGCCGCCGCCCATGCCGCCGCCGGATTTGTGCTCCGGACGGTCTGCAATCATGGCTTCGGTAGTGATCAGCAGCGATGCAACTGACGCCGCATCTTCCAGCGCAATGCGCACAACCTTGGCCGGGTCGATCACGCCGAATTTGAACATGTCGCCATATTCTTCAGTCTGCGCGTTAAAGCCGAAGGTCTTGTCGGTCGACTCGCGCACTTTGCCAGCAACCACAGCCCCGTCAACACCGGCGTTCTGTGCGATCTGACGCAACGGAGCCTCCAGTGCGCGGCGCACAATCGCGATCCCGGCGTTCTGGTCGCTGTTCGCGCCTTCCAGCCCGTCAAGCGCGCTTGCCGCCTGCATCAGTGCCACGCCGCCGCCAACCACGATGCCTTCTTGCACGGCAGCGCGGGTTGCGTTCAGCGCATCGTCAACGCGGTCTTTGCGCTCTTTCACTTCGATCTCGGTCATCCCGCCAACGCGGATCACAGCAACACCGCCGGCCAGTTTGGCCACACGTTCCTGCAGTTTTTCTTTGTCATAATCAGATGTGGTTTCTTCAATCTGG
>JACMNW010000143.1 GCA_014378345.1 Pseudorhodobacter sp.
AGGCTGGATGGACCAGCCCTCGCGCATCGGTGACCGCATTGCCAAGCTGATCGGCGCAGAACCGGGATCAGTCGTCATGGGCGACACCCTGTCAATCAAGGTTTACCAAGCCCTCGCCTCGGCGTTGGAAATGAACCGGGCGGGCCGCGTGATCCTGTCCGATACAGGTAATTTCCCGTCTGATCTGTACATGGCCGAAGGCCTGTGCCGCACCCTTGGCAATGGCTACACCCTGCGCACGGTGGCACCCGAAGACCTTGCAGATGCCATCGATGAAACCATCGCCGTCACTCTGATCACCGAGGCCGATTATCGCACCGGCCAAAAGCACGATATGGCCGCCCTCACTGCCAAAGCCCACGCGAATGGCGCACTAACTGTATGGGACCTTGCCCATTCCGCTGGTGCGTTCCCGGTGCATCTTGCCGCTTGCAAAGCTGATTTCGCGGTAGGTTGCACCTATAAATACCTCAATTCCGGCCCCGGCGGCCCTGCCTTCATCTATGTAGCCCCACGCCACGCAGATGTGGCGCGCCCTGCCCTGTCAGGCTGGCTTGGCCACGAAGCCCCCTTTGCCTTTGACCAATCCTACCGCCCCGGCGCTGGCATTGAACGGATGCGCGTCGGCACACCGCCCGTCTTGCAACTCGCCGCCCTCGAGTCCGCGCTTGATATCTGGGATCATGCCGATATCGAGGAAGTCCGCACACAGTCTCTCGCCCTTACCGACCGCTTCATCGCAGGGGTCGAAGCCGCCTGCCCCACCTTGACCCTCGCCACCCCGCGCGACCACGCTCACCGCGCCAGCCAGGTATCGTTCCGCCATCCAGACGGCTATGCCATCATGCAGGCGCTGATCGCCCGCGGTCTGATCGGCGATTTCCGCAGCCCCGATATCCTGCGCTTTGGCTTCACGCCGCTTTACATTGGCCTGAACGACGTCAACCGCGCTGTCGAAATTCTGTCCGACGTGTTGGCAAACGCCTTGTGGGACGACCCAAAATACAAAACCCGCGCGAAAGTCACCTGAAAATGTCGGCTTTTTCTGTTTCTAAATATCCCCGCCGGAGGCTTCTGCCCCCAATGCAGGATGCCTCCGGCGGGAGTATTTTTACGAAAAAGAAGTCGCAAACACCTGCCCTGTGCCGTCCATCAGCCTGGGCCTGCCTGTGGCGAATGATTGGTGCAACCAGCGATATCGCCTATACTGCGCAATCCCACGCCGCCTGACCCTTCGCAAAGCCGCGGGGACCCCTCGCCTGTGATGGAGACGAAGATGGCCGACCCAAGATGCCCAATGAACCCCGCTGATGATGGGGCCGAGATGTCGTTCGATGGCCGAATGTCCTACAGTGACTACCTGCACACCGATGCAATTCTGACTGCCCAGCACCCGGCGACCGGCGCGCATGATGAGATGCTGTTCATCATTCACGGGCGGCACCTCATGTGTGGCATACCTGCGCCGCATGCTGGAAATAGAGCTATTTCCAGAGCTTTGGCACCTCAGAACCACGTTATGAGGCTTTGACCTCTCCGTCGCCCTCCACTAGTTTGCGCAAAAGCAAGAGATTCTGCGGCGAAGACTGCCGTTTTAGCAGAAATTAGGGGCGAATTGATGATCCGTGGTATGATAAAAGCGATTTTGGTAACAGCTCTTTGCACAGGCCTTGCCGCATGCGTGCCGGGCACGACAACCGGCACTCCAAGTTTGGCGGCCCCGCCCATTGGCAAAACCGATGACGCGGCTTACGTCGCGCGCAAAGACGGCGCCTTCACGCTACCTGCAATTGACGTGGCAAAGGTGCCGACCCAATTTCGCCGCCAGTCCGTAGCTTTCGCCACCGATGAAGCCCCCGGCACCATCATCATCAACCCCGCCGCTCGGGTTTTGCATCTTGTCACCGGCAAAAACAAAGCCATCCGCTACGGCATCGCCGTTGGCCGTGCCGGGTTTGAATGGTCCGGTGTCGCCATCGTAAACGAGCGCAAACAATGGCCGACCTGGACCCCGCCTGCAGAAATGATTGCCCGCAAACCCGAACTGGCAAAGTTCGAAAAAGGTCAACCTGGCGGCCTGACCAACCCGCTGGGGGCACGCGCATTGTATCTGACCTCGAACGGCGTTGACTATGGCTACCGCATCCACGGCACACCTGAATGGCAATCCATCGGATCGAATGCCTCATCGGGCTGCATTCGCATGATCAACCAGGACGTGATTGATCTGTTCGACCGCGTGCCGTCTGGCGCGAAAGTTATCGTGCTGAACGCAGATGGGTCGTTGCCCACGGGTCTGAAATTGCCACCACCGGCGCCCAAGGTCAAAAAGAAGGCGGCCCCTGTTAAGACGGCGGCAATCGTCATGCCAACATTGCCGACAGCGCCACCACTTGACATTGACCTTGTCGCACCAACCGCTGCGGTCACCCCACCGGCACCCGCGGCAGCACCGGTTTGCGCTTTGCCCTTGGTGAACGGCGTATGTCCGCCCGCCAAACCCTAAACGGACCAAGCGCCCGGCCTTTGCCGCCGGGCGCGCGTGTCACTGAACCCTTAGGCAAGCCACCGCTCGTAATCGCTGACCAGCAGATGCATGGGTGCCACGTCTTCCTCAATTTCCGCAAAGCGGCCAATCGGCTCGCGGAACACATTGTCGGTGACATCATCGTTCACTGTCGAGACTTCGCCTATCAATACATCGCCGCCCTCACCCCAAAACGCATGCCAGTCTCCTGGCATCAACGTGACGGAAGCGCCCGGTGCAAGTTGCAGTTTTTCACCGGGGGCGTAGGCCCGCGCGATCCCATCACACATCACCCGCCCACCCTTGTCGTAGGCAAAGGCCCCGGCATCATCAGACCCGTAAAGTTCCACCACCAAAGTGGCGCCGCCCCGGTTGATGATATCTTCCGCCTTGATCACATGGGTGTGCATTGGGCTAAGCTGATCCTGCTTTGAGATCAGCAGCTTTTCCGCATAACACATGCCACCGCCGCGTTGCAGATCGGCCAGCAGCCCATTGCGCAGCGTAAACAGGAATAACCCCATCTGATCATACCGCCCCTGCCCGTAATCGGTGATGTCCCATCCCATCCGGCTGTCGACGATCCGGCTTGCGTCGCCGCGCGCTTTGAACTGATCGGGCGACCAATAGGCAAAAGGTGGCAAAACAAACCCATGGTGCCGGATCATATCGTCCGCCGCCGCCATAATGTCATTGATTGTTGATCGTTTCATTGTGCTGTTTCCTGGCGTTATGCAACTGCAGTGAACGCCAATATCTCGGGAATGTCACCCAGATAACAAACGGAAACCGCGCGGTTTCCGAAAACGATTTCCCTGTGGAAATCGTCTATGACAGCCGAAGTACCGGCTCATTATTGCAAAAGATCACGAATTGCCCGGCATTTTCAACCACCGGATAACCCCGCCTTCCCGTCTCAGCCAGCAATGCATCACGGCCAATATTGCGTTCTACATCGCGCACTTTGCGGCGCATCACTTCACCGTTGATGGCGGCTTTCAATCCAAAAATTTCGGCGAAATAACTGCGGTGGGATCAAGGGAGGCAAAGCTGACATGTAGCCAGACTGCACCATTGCGGTTTAAAAAAGCCCTAAAGACTCTTGGCCAAAGCCCAAGCCGCGACTGCCACCCCAAAGGCCGCAAACAGCGGCCGTGATACCGGATCATCCGCCGCATTCCATTCCGGGTGCCATTGCACAGCCAATGTGAACCCCGGCGCATCTGCGATGTAAATCGCTTCTGGCGTGCCGTCGGGTGCTTCGCCGTCCACCACAATGCGCGCACCCGCCCGCGCAATGCCCTGCCCGTGTAAGGTATTGGTCATCACCTCAGGCGCGCCCATCAGTATATGAAACGGCCCGCCATGGGTAAACCGCACCGGATGGCGCAGTGCGAACTTTTCCTCCAGCGTGCCGTCGGGTGGCATGCGGTGGTTCATTCGCCCCGGCAGATCCCGAATCTCGGGGTAAAGTGTGCCGCCCATCGCTACGTTTACTTCTTGAAACCCCCGGCATATTCCCAAAAACGGCTGGCCACGCTCCACACAGGCGCGCACCAATGGCAGGGTTATTGCATCGCGGTTGCGGTCAAACGCGCCGTGTTCCGGCGTCTCGTCCTCGCCATATTCCGATGGATGCACATTGGGCCGCCCACCGGTCAGCAAGAACCCATCACACAGGTCCAACAATTCCGATACCGATACCAGACGCGGGTCTGACGGAATGATCAACGGTATACAGCAAGACACATTCGCCAAAGCACAGGCATTCATCGTGCCGCTTGCATGAACCTCATAGTTTTCATTCATCAGGCTGGTGTTGCCGATTATGCCAACTACAGGGCGGCGATGCGATGCACAGGGCATATTCACAGACCAAACTTTCCACTGCTGAATAAGATTGTGGCCACAAAATAAGGCATAGTCATGCCTGATGTAAGACTACATTTCGTGCGCCAGCGCGCAACCCTCTTTGCCCGATGGCAGGCCTGTTATAAAATTTACTCCACACTGTTATGTGAGTTGTGCGAGCCCGCTCAAAATAATAATCGTTGAAGCATAACTTTAATCGAAGGAAAAAACCATGGCGCTGCCACATACACCCTCCAAGGCAATCCACTGGTCCCTTACCGCAGCAATCGCCCTTGGTCTGGGCCTGCCGTCCTTTGCAGAAACCGTCAAGCCGATGACGATGGATATGTCAGATGCTGCCGCTGCAGGCCCCGCCACGGCGGCCTACCAAGCGGCGATGGACGCGATGATGACCAATATGGTAATCCCCTATTCCGGCAATCCGGATGTGGACTTCATCCGCGGCATGATCCCGCATCATCAAGGCGCTGTCGATAATGCCCGTATCGTCTTGCAATACGGCAAAGATCCGGACGTGCTGAAATTCGCTCAAAGCGTAATCGACGCTCAAGAGGCCGAGATTAAGTGGATGACCGAATGGCTCGCCAAGAACGGCGGCTGATCACAGCTTTATGTCGTAGGTTACCCAAGGTGTTGTCACCGCCACCCTATCATACACCACCCGCGCACGGGCATTGTCGGCAGCGGTGATCCAACGGATCACGGTCCACCCCCGCGCGCGGCCGATGGTCTCGACACCCGCAATCAACGCCTGCGCCGCACCCGATCCGCGCGCCTCCGGATCGACAAACAGATCGTCCAGAAACCCGCCGATGCTGGCAGACAATGGCCGCCGATAGGGCCTGAAATGCGCAAATCCGATCACGCGCTCCGCGTCGTTCACCGCAACCAAGCCTTCAACCTCGCATGCCGGATCATGGATCCACCGCCAAACCGTCGCCCGCATCGCATCCGTCTGCACCACTTTGTAGAAATCGGCATAGCCCGCATAAAGCAGCAGCCAGTCTGCGTGATCGCCCGCCTCAACCGCCCGCACTGAAACACTCATCGCACAGCTTCGCCTACAATCCGCGCCGCCGCCGCCAACGCCCCCGGCCCGTGATCAATGCCCAGCGCCACCATCCCCGCCTCCATCACCGCCAGCGCGCCCAACGTCATATGCGCATTCACATGCCCCATATGCGCCACCCGCAAAAAGCCGTGGTAAGCAGGCTCGTGCGGCTCTGCCATGCCTAACCCAATGCCCAGCGTGACACCTGCCTTAAATTCCGTCCAATCGCGCAACCGCGTCGCATGCGGTGCCCCCATCCGCGCCGCTGTCACCGAATGGCCGCGCAACGCCGGGTTGGCCACGTTTAAACCTATCGCCGGATTGCCAGCCCCCCAGGCATCAAACGCCGCCCAAACCGAGCGGGCCAGAACCGTGTGCCGTGCCCAGATATTTTCCAGCCCTTCCTCATTGATCATATCCAGCGCTTCGCGCAGGCCAAACAGATGATGCGTCGGTGCCGTGCCATTGAACAACTGCCAGAACTCTGCCGCCCCTGCGCGCGGCGTCCAATCCCAATAGGGCGTGCGCAAATCAGACCCGGCACACACCGCCCGCGCCTTGTCCGAAAACCACACAAACCCCAGCCCCGGCGGTGTCATCAACCCCTTCTGGCTGGCTGCCACCGTTACATCGACTCCCCAATCGTCCATACGGTACTCGTCGCACCCCAGCGACGCGATGCAATCCACCGCCAACAGGGCCGGATGCCCAACAAAATCCATCACCCGCCGCAAGGCCGCGATATCGTTTTTAATCGTACTTGCGGTGTCCACCTGCGTCACCAGAACCGCGCGCAACTTATGGGCCCCATCCGCCCGCAAAGCCGCCTCAAACTGGCCCAGATCAACGCTCGATGCTGTGCCGAAATCCAGCACATCCACCTCGACCCCCATCGCCCGAACAGACCGCGCCCAGCCGTGCCCGAAATTGCCGGTGGCCAGCACCAGTGCCTTGTCCCCCCGGCTGAACAAATTCGCATTCGCCGCTTCCCAAGAGGCATGCCCATTGCCAATATATAGCGCCACATTGGCCGCCGTGCCTGCCACGTTTTTCAGGTCTGGCCAGATCGTTTCCACCATATCATGCAACGACCCGCCATAAATGTCCGGCGACGCCCGGTGCATGGCCGCCAGTACCCGGTCTGGCATGACGGACGGGCCGGGAATGGCAAGATAGGGGCGACCGTAGCTGAGGTTCATTGCGCAACTCCAAAATTAGTCAGACATGGCTATGCGGGCAAGTCCCCGCCGTCAATGCATGCAGAATGATGCAGTCCTTTGCCAACTCATCCCTCGTCGTCTTGCTACCCAAGGCACTTTCGGGCTAAGTCGCACTCTGTAATGACGCGTTCTTAAAACTCATCAAATGTTTCGTTGAAAAGGCAATGCAATCCCGTGTCATCAGATCCAGATGATCTAACCCAACCTAACGCGCGCAGGCTTTTTGGCCGCCTGTGGCGCGGCTATCTGCGCAAGCACCTGCCACTGATGATTGTGGCTTTTGTGATCTTGATCATCGACGGCAGCACGCTGGGCGCGCTTAGCTACCTGCTAAAGCCTCTGTTTGATAAAGTGTTCTCCGGCTCCGCTGACAGCTCTGCGCTGTTCATTGTAGGCCTTGGCATCTTGGGGTTGTTCGTTTTGCGCGCGATCACCTCAATCTTGTCAAAAACCCTGATGGCGTCGATCACCCTGCGCATCTCAACCGCGATGCAGGTTGATCTTCTGCGCCATATTTTAACATTGGACGGCCGCTTTTTCCAATCCAACCCGCCCGGCGCACTTATTGAACGTGTGCAGGGGGACACCGGGGCTGTCCAGGGTATCTGGAGCACACTTCTGATGGGTGTGGGCCGCGATCTGGTGGCTCTGCTGTCGCTGTTCGCCGTGACCCTGTCGATCGATGTGCGCTGGACTTTGGCTGCATTGATCGGTGGCCCCTTGCTGCTGCTGCCGGCAGTCTTCGTGCAACGCTATATTCGCCGCAAAGCAGACCTCACCCGCAGACAGGCAGGCCAACGCGCCACCCGGCTGGATGAGATTTTTCATGGGATTCAGGCCATCAAACTGAACGGAATGGAAACCTACCAGACCGGGCGCTTTCATACCATCGTCTCGCAGATCCGGCAGGCCGAGGTGCGCGCCACCGCAGGCCGCGCCATGATGCCCGCCTTGATTGATATCGTCACTGGCTTGGGCTTTTTCGCGGTTCTGATGCTTGGCGGGCGTGAAGTGGCGGCAGGCACCCGCACAGTGGGCGAATTCATGTCGTTCATCACCGCAATGTCGCTGACCTTTCAACCCATCCGCCGCTTGGGCGATC
>JACMNW010000144.1 GCA_014378345.1 Pseudorhodobacter sp.
ACGCCTTGTTCTTCCCACGCCACGATGAACGAGGCCAAAATTGGGATCACGGCGCCATTCATCGTCATGGAAACAGACACTTTATCCAGCGGAATGCCGTCGAACAGGATCTTCATATCCTCGACGGAATCAATCGCCACACCCGCCTTGCCAACATCGCCTTCCACACGCGGATGATCGCTGTCATAGCCGCGGTGTGTTGCCAGATCAAAGGCCACCGAAACCCCCTGCTGGCCCGCCGCCAGCGCCTTGCGGTAGAACGTGTTTGACGCCTCGGCAGTGGAAAACCCCGCATATTGCCGGATGGTCCAAGGCCGCCCGGCATACATGGTGGCCTTGACCCCGCGCGTATAGGGTGCCGCACCGGGCATGCCGCCCAGATGATCTAACCCCGCCAAATCAGCGTTCGTATACAATGGCTTGACGGAAATCCCTTCCAGCGTTTGCCAGATCAGACTGTCCGGATCGCGGCCCTTCAGTTCCGCCTTTGCCCGTGCGGCCCAGTCGTTCTGCTCATTTGTCATCTGCGTCTTCCCTAACTATTCCCTGCCAGCAAATATCGCGCGCTTTGGTCCTTTGGTTATCGGCTGCCCTGCCCTATATCATAGGTATCGGAGCATCCATGAACCTGTTTTACATCATTGCCTTAGCAGTATTTCTTCCCGCAGCAAGCATTGCCGAAACGGCAAAACCCCCGCTTATTGTGGCGTCATCAGACGTGGTACTGGCCGATCTTTTGTGGCAGAAACGCCCTCTTGTGGTATTTGCAGATAGCCCGGATGACCCCAATTTCATTCGCCAGTTGCAACTGTTGGAACGCAATTCGCAAGACCTAGCTGACCGCGATGTTTTGGTGATCACCGATACCGACCCCGCCGCCAATTCCGCAATCCGGCTAAAGCTGCGTCCGCGTGGCTTTTCGCTGGTGTTAATGGACAAAGACGGCCAAGCCAAACTGCGCAAACCCCTGCCATGGGATGTGCGCGAAATCAGCCATGCCATCGACAAATTTCCGCTGCGCCTGCAAGAAGAATTAGACCGGTACCCATCGGGGCGGTAGGGCCCGAAACCGCCGTGCTTCAGGCGTGCTTTACCTGTGCTTTTTCCGTGCTGACAGACAGTCGCTGACTGAAGGCGCGATACGGTCACTCAAACTCCATAATCACATCATCCACCCGCAGGCTTGCGCCTTGGGTAGCGTTGATCTTCTTCACCACGCCGCGCCGTTCGGCCTTTAGGATATTTTCCATCTTCATCGCCTCCACCGTCGCCAGCGGTTGGCCTTCCTGCACCTCGTCGCCCACCGCCACCATGATCCGCGCGACCAACCCTGGCATAGGGCACAGCAGGAAGCGCGACGTATCTGGCGGCAGTTTGTCGATCATCAGCAACGCCAATTCTGCAGCACGCGGGGTGCGGACGTGGGCCTTCACATCAGCGCCGCGCAGGCGCAGACGGAACCCGGATGGGATTTTGCCCACCTTCATCACCAAGGGGGCTGCGTCCACCATCAGCCGCGCCAAGGGCTGCCCCGGGGTCCAATCACTTTCCACCCGTAGGCTTGTGCCATCTGCAAAGCTGACCGTCGATCCGGCTTTGTCGGCAGCCACAGTCAGGGCAAACGATTGCCCCTGCACACTTACCGCCCAGACATCACCGACCTTGCGTTCGTGGTTGTCCATTGTGCCAGAAATGCGGGTGCGGCGAATTTCGGCAACCCGGTTCATCGCGGCGGCGGCGGCGGCCACGCGTTTGGTCGTTGCATCATCCAGCGTGGCCCCCTGAAAGCCATCAGGGTATTCTTCGGCAATAAACGCCGTGGTGATGTTGCCCGACGCAAAGCGCGGATGATCCATCACGGCGGCAACAAAGGGCAGGTTATGCCCGATGCCTTCCACCTCAAACTGGTCTAGCGCCAAACGCATCTCATCTATCGCCGCCGCCCGCGTTGGGCCCCAAGTGCACAGCTTGGCAATCATCGGGTCGTAGAACATTGAAATCTCGCCCCCTTCAAACACGCCGGTATCATTGCGGATGATGCCGCCGGTGGGCGTTGGCCCTTCGGATGGCGGGCGGTAGCGGGTCAGGCGGCCAATCGAGGGCAGAAAGTTGCGATAGGGATCCTCGGCATACAAGCGGCTTTCCATCGCCCAGCCGTTGATCTTCAGGTCCGACTGTTTGAACGCCAGCTTTTCCCCCGCTGCCACCCGGATCATCTGTTCGACTAGATCAATGCCGGTGATCAGTTCCGTCACCGGATGTTCGACCTGCAACCGCGTGTTCATTTCCAAAAAGTAGAACTTGCGGTCACCGTCCACAATAAATTCCACCGTGCCAGCTGAGGTATAGCCCACCGCGCGCGCCAAGGCGCAGGCCTGTTCCCCCATGGCTTTGCGCGTGTCTTCATCAAGGAACGGCGATGGCGCTGCCTCAATGACTTTTTGATTGCGCCGCTGGATAGAACATTCCCGTTCATGCAGATAAAGATAGTTGCCATGGCTGTCTGCCAGCACCTGAATTTCGATATGCCGAGGCTGGGTCACGAATTTTTCAATAAATATCCGGTCGTCGCCAAAGCTTGCGGCAGCTTCATTCTTTGATGATCCAAACCCTTCGCGCGCCTCTGCATCATCATGAGCAATGCGCATGCCCTTGCCGCCGCCACCCGCCGATGCCTTGATCATTACCGGATAGCCGATTTGGCGCGAGATTTTAACCGCCTCCTCCGCGTCTGCGATCAGGTCCATATGGCCCGGAACCGTGTTTACCCCTGCCTCTATCGCGATTTTCTTACTGGTGATTTTATCACCCATCGCCTGTATCGCGGGGCTGGGCGGGCCGATGAAAACCACGCCTATCGCCTCCAGCGCCGCTGCGAAATCACGGTTTTCGGACAAAAAGCCGTAGCCCGGATGCACTGCATCGGCCCCGGTTTCGTGCACCGCAGCCAGGATTTTGTTGATTACGATGTAGGATTGGTTGGCAGGCGACGCGCCGATATGAACAGCCTCATCCGCCAGCCGCACATGCAGCGCGTTCTTGTCAGCATCGGAATAGACCGCAACGGTCTTGATCCCCATCGCACGTGCAGTGCGGATCACGCGACAGGCAATTTCACCCCGGTTTGCAATTAAAATCTTGTTAAACATTGCTGTCCTTTCGGGGTGCTATCCGCCATGCGGACATAAAAAAACCACCCGGGCGATTGGCCCGCGTGGTTTTGGAATGGCGGTATGCTGCCGGGCGACGCTGCCCTACAGGGTATGGCCTACTTACAAACGCCCAGATCGTCGCACACCAAGCCTGCGCCTGCACCGATAAGTGCCCCGGTGACAACATTGCCGCCAAGCGCATCAGCCACGACAGCACCGCCAAGTGCGCCAACGCCGCCACGTTGCAGATCGTTGTCGAGACAAGCTGAAAGGGTGGTCGCACAAAGCGCCATGATGATAAGGGTCTGTTTCCGCATGTTACACTGCCTCTTGTTATGGTTGTTATTGCGCCGGATTCTACTGCATTTGGTGCCGGATGAAAGCCAAAAGATTGCCAAACCGCACCTTCGGCAATTCTGCACCATAGATCGCCCACAAAAGAGGGCCTGACCCACAAGGGACCAGGCCAAGGGTAAGGGGAAGGGTAACAGTCATCACAGAACGGACCATCAGCAGAACATGCCAAGGTCTTACGCGTATCTTGGGCAAAGCGGGCGCGACTGGCAAAGCCATTTGTAACAGTCATGGCACCGTGGGCCAAACTTTGCCAGATTGCGCAGACCCAAGGCGGAAACATGCTTAGTCGTCCTCGCCTGCGTCAGCCCAATCACCATAGTCCACTTGGGGTGCGTCTTTTGCGAAAACCTCTGGGAATGAGGCTTCGGCGCGTTTCAGATCAATGCGCAACATCGCGTCATAACTTGCGGGATCGAACGGGTCCGTCGCGGGCACCACTTCGCGGCCAAACAGCCAGGACAGACGGGCCGCATCCAGATTGCCGCGCTCGAACGGCTCTTCGCCAAAATGGGCCCAAAGCGCCGCCAAAAACGCCCGGTCCGCCGTTTGATCCGGTTTTTTGCGATCGCGAAAGCGTTCACGCTTGATGATTTTCGAGGCACCGTCTTTGTTCGCACGCCGGACGACAAATTGAAAATCGGTGCTGGGCAGACGTCCGGGGAAACCGCGATGTTTTAGCATAGGCTGCGATCCTGTGTGGGGGGAACCGCAACAGTCTTTAGCATTGGATAACAAAGGACCGAAAGCCCGACTGCAACTCTCAGTCTGACAAATTGGCAAATCCGGCCTGAAAGTGCGGCGTGCCGACAGAGGTTTCCCCCAGCAGCACGCCGCATCAGATCACTTGTATTTGCCTGTGTAAGTAGGCTCGGTTGTGACCGGCTCTGCCACATAAGTGACGGCTTCTTCCTTTTTGGCGCAGCCGGCGACGAACGCCAACATGCAAAGACCAAATACGATACGTGTGCTCTTGGACATCCTCTACTCCAGTAGTCTTGGACGGCTGGGGATGTATCCCCCCATAACCTTCGTTTCAACAAACAGGCCGCTTGGGTTCGGCCTGCCGCAACCATAGCCGAAATTTTGCCAAAAGGCCAAGCAATGCTGCCATCGGATGTATCCTGTGGCCCAGCTACATCAGCGACAACACGCTTATAGGATAAAGGGTTGGGGCAAGGCGCAAACATTAATACGGTTCCAACACGCAAAGACCGTCTTCGATTTTGAAAGCCATAAAGAACTGTGTGGCATCCGGGTTCGTTTCGCCAAACGGCAATGCAATATCCGAAAACGCGACAATTATCTGTGTGGCAGCGGGCATAGGTGGCATGATTTGCAGCACTGCATAACTGTCGCACAGATGCTGCATATCCGCGATCGACGCTTCAAAATCCATCGTGCCGCCCGCCTTGGCAATGGCCGGGGCCAGAAAGCGAAAGCGGTAAATCGCCAAATCACCGGACGCGGCATCAACTATTACCTCTTGCAAGGTCACCACCTGGCTGGATGGCACCGCGAAGGGCGCATCACTGCCGGGCAGGGTCACCCTGCCTTGGTCTTGCATTGGGAACAGGACATCAGTCATCAAAAAAACCACCGCCTAAAGAGGAATATTATCGTGTTTTTTCCATGGGTTGACCAGCTTTTTGCCCCTGAGCGCCGCAAACGCCCTTGCCACGCGGCGGCGGGTGGAATGGGGCAGGATCACCTCGTCAATAAAGCCTTTTTCGGCTGCCACAAAGGGGTTGGCAAAGCGGTCTTCATAGTCTTTTACCCGCCCTGCGATCTTTTCCACATCGCCAAGTTCACTGCGATACAAAATTTCAACCGCCCCCTTTGCCCCCATCACCGCCACCTCTGCCGTGGGCCACGCATAGTTGAAATCGCCGCGCAGATGCTTGGATGACATCACAACATAGGCCCCACCATAGGTCTTGCGCGTCAGCACCGTTACCTTGGGCACCGTTGCCTCGGCGTAGGCAAACAACAGTTTGGCCCCATGCTTGATCACACCGCCCAGTTCTTGCGTCACACCGGGCAGAAACCCGGGCACATCCACCAAAGTCAGAATTGGTATTTCAAACGCATCACAAAACCGCACAAACCGTGCAGCCTTGCGGGAGGCATCAATATCCAGACAGCCTGCCAAAACCATCGGCTGATTGGCAACCACGCCCACCGATTGCCCTTCGATCCGAATGAACCCGGTCACGATGTTGGCCGCAAACGCGGCCTGAATTTCAAAGAAATCACCTTCATCCGCCAGTTTGGTGATCAGTTCCTTCATATCATAGGGCTGGTTTGGATTGTCCGGGATCAGCGTATCAAGCGACATCTCTACCCGTGCCGGATCATCAAAGAACGGGCGCACAGGCGCCTTTTCGCGGTTGCTCAGGGGCAGAAAATCAAACAGCCTGCGGGTTTCGGCCAAAGCCTCGACATCATTCTCGAACGCGCCGTCGGCCACGGATGATTTCTTGGTATGGGTCGATGCCCCCCCCAATTCTTCTGCCGTGACCACCTCATTTGTGACGGTTTTCACCACATCGGGGCCGGTGACGAACATGTAAGAGCTGTCTTTCACCATAAAGATGAAATCCGTCATCGCGGGGGAATACACCGCCCCGCCCGCGCAGGGCCCCATGATCAGGCTGATTTGCGGCACCACGCCGGATGCCAGCACATTGCGTTGAAAAACCTCGGCATAGCCTGCCAAACTGGCCACACCTTCCTGTATCCGCGCGCCACCGCTATCGTTCATGCCAATCACCGGCGCGCCGTTCTGCATCGCCATATCCATGATCTTGCAGATTTTTTTGGAATGTGTTTCGGATAAAGACCCACCAAACACCGTGAAATCCTGTGAAAACACATAAACCATGCGACCGTTGATCGTACCCCAGCCTGTGATCACGCCGTCCCCTGCCGGGCGATCCGCCTCCATCCCGAAATCGGTACAACGGTGCACAACGAACATATCGAATTCTTCGAACGACCCATCGTCTAACAGCAGTTCAATCCGCTCACGCGCGGTCAGCTTGCCCTTTGCATGTTGCGCGTCCACCCGGCGCTGGCCGCCACCACTGCGAGCCTGAACGCGCCTAGTTTCCAGCTGTTGCAATATGTCATTCATCGGGCGTCCCGTGGCTTGCGTGGGGCAGCCTAGCCGCGCGCCCCTGGAACGGAAAGCGAAATTCAATCGGTTTGCAACGACCCCATGCGCAAACTGCAGGGCCCATGGTGGCGATATCCATTACCGAACCGCATCCCA
>JACMNW010000014.1 GCA_014378345.1 Pseudorhodobacter sp.
ACCTGACCCGGCAATTGTGTCATCGCCGCCAAGCCCTTTGAGCGTGTCGTTCCGCAGGCCGCCGACAATAACATTGTTCGCCCCGTTGCCAAAGCCCTGGACGTCCTTTCGAACTTCAGCGGAGAGATTCGAGAATATCAGCTTCTCGAAATTCGCAGGCAAGGTAAAGGTTGATGCAGATGTCGTAATCGTATCAATCCCACCGTCCACCTTCTCGACCAAAAGGTCGGCACCACCACCTATAGAATAATACCTATCGTTGCCGCGACCGCCAAAAAGGCTGTCATTTCCCGGCCCGCCAATCAGAGCATCGCCGCCTGACCCGCCATAGATCTTGTCATCGCCGATAACCGAGAGATCATAGACCGGGGTTGCGTCACCATCATCGACGAAAAGATTCACCGAAAAGTAATCGCCGAACAAAAAATCCCGGCCGCTGCCGCCGGCCAATGTGTCGTCGCCCGCCATACCCGCAAGACCGACCACTGAGTCATTCACCAGCAACACGTCATTTCCGGCAGCGCCGACAAAAAAATCACCAAAATCCGTGGTGACGCGGGTCGCAAGGATAGAGGCCAAATGTCGTGACATAAAAAACCTTTCTCGAATTCCAGTTCGGCGATATAATGCTGAAGTGAGCCTAAACCACGGTGATTTTTTGTCAATCCTCAAAACTTAAACTGATTCAATCGTCCCCCACCGGAGGCGACAATCAGAAAGCCGATCTCATTTTCGTTATTTGTCTTGAAATAAAAAAAGCCGCAGCTGAAATGCCACGGCTTTTGATTATCGCTAAACCCATTTACCCCGCAGTTGCAGGTTTCTTTTCCTTGACCTCGGTATGCACGACCAAGGGCTTGGCACCGTTGTTCACCGCCTCTTCGTTGACGACGATTTCCGAGATGTTGTCCATGCCGGGCAGCTCGAACATGCTGTCCAGCAGGATGTCTTCCATTATCGACCGCAGACCCCGCGCGCCGGTTTTGCGCTTGATCGCGCGTTTGGCAATGGCGACCAGGGCGTCGGCGGTGAAGGTCAGCTTGACGCCCTCGATCTCGAACAAGCGCTGATACTGCTTGACCAAGGCGTTCTTCGGCTCGGTCAGGATGGTGACAAGGGCTGCTTCGTCCAAATCGGTCAGGGTCGCCAGAACCGGCAAACGGCCAACGAATTCCGGGATCAGACCGAATTTCAGCAGATCTTCCGGCTCCAGCTCGCCAAACAACTCGCCCACCCCACGGCTGTCGGGGTCCTTGACGTCAGCACCAAAGCCGATAGCGGAACCCTTGCCGCGCATTGCGATGATTTTTTCCAGACCGGCAAAGGCACCACCACAGATGAACAGGATATTCGTCGTGTCCACTTGCAGGAATTCCTGCTGCGGATGTTTGCGGCCCCCTTGCGGCGGAACGCTGGCAACCGTGCCTTCCATGATCTTCAGCAGGGCCTGCTGCACCCCCTCGCCCGAAACGTCGCGGGTGATCGAGGGGTTGTCGGACTTGCGGGTGATCTTGTCGACCTCGTCGATATAGACGATGCCGCGCTGGGCGCGTTCGACATTGTACTCAGACGCCTGAAGCAGTTTCAGGATGATGTTTTCCACATCTTCGCCAACGTAGCCCGCTTCGGTTAGTGTTGTCGCATCTGCCATCGTAAATGGAACATCCAGGATACGCGCCAACGTTTGGGCGAGCAGCGTCTTGCCGCAACCAGTTGGACCAATCAGCAGAATGTTAGATTTAGACAGCTCGATATCCGTCTTTGAAGAATGATTAAGCCGCTTGTAATGGTTGTGCACCGCCACCGAAAGCACGCGTTTGGCGTGAATCTGGCCGATGACATAATCATCAAGCACGTTGCAGATTTCGCGCGGTGTTGGCACCCCGTCTGAGGATTTAAGACCGGTGGTCTTGGTTTCCTCACGGATAATGTCCATGCAAAGCTCTACGCATTCGTCACAAATAAACACGGTAGGGCCCGCGATCAGTTTGCGCACTTCATGCTGGCTTTTGCCGCAAAACGAACAATACAGGGTGTTCTTGCTGTCGGTGCCAGAATTATTAGCCATCTCTATCCTCTGCAGTCCGCTGACTTGCGCACAGTAGCGCAGGCCAAGCGGCCCTTACGTGAAGCTTAGGCCAAGGTCCACCGCTCCACAATGTCAAAGTGCCTCAGGCGCGGATGCGCCTGAAACGGTGGCCTTGGGCACGGATATGCCCAAAGCCGTGATTGCTTATTTAGCCACGTCTTCTGCTTTGCCGCGGTTTTCCAGAATTTCGTCAATAAGACCCCATTCCTTAGCATCTTCGGCGGACATGAAATTATCCCGTTCCAATGCCGCTTCGACAGTGGTGTAATCTTTGCCAGTGTGTCGCACATAGATTTCATTCAGGCGGCGCTTTAGCTTTTCGGTTTCGCGGGCGTGGATCATGATATCCGTCGCCTGCCCCTGATATCCGCCCGATGGCTGGTGCACCATGACACGGCTATTGGGCAGGCTAAACCGCATGCCGGGGTGGCCAGCCGTCAGCAAAAGCGACCCCATAGATGCGGCCTGCCCGATCACCAGCGTCGATACCTTTGGTTTGATGTACTGCATGGTATCATAGATCGACAAGCCGCTGGTGACCACGCCACCGGGGCTGTTGATATACATCGAAATTTCTTTCGACGGATTTTCAGATTCAAGAAACAAAAGCTGCGCGCAGATCAGCGATGACATGCCGTCATGCACCGGGCCGCCCAGGAAAATAATCCGTTCTTTCAGCATACGGCTGAAGATATCGTAGGCGCGTTCGCCACGGCTGGTTTGTTCAACCACCATGGGCACGAGAGTATTCATATAATGGTCTACGGGATCGCGCATGATTGGTGCCTTTGATCTGCTGAAAGTGCTTAGCGTCACTAGTCTTGCCAGAGTCTTAGTAGCGCGCGCCGGGGGCTTCAAGGGCTGGGACGCAGATCGCGGCTTGGATGGTGCGGCGAAATGGCCGTCGAGTATGCGACGCTTGCAGTTTCAGGACCTGCAAGCTACCGCGCATGTGGGCCAAAAACCTGATGGGCAAGCGCAATTCGCGATACAGTTGTCACAATGCATAGCGCGCCAAACACCCACGCCAGTGGCGCAAAGGCATCAGGCCAAATGCAAAGAGCCACAAAAAATGCTATTGTTTCAGTGCCTTCCAGAAGGCCAACGGTGAAATATAGTGACTTCGTGCCCCGAATTTCAGTTTGCAGTCCCCGTTTTGCTGCCAAAATCGCAAACGACAAAAAGCTTGCTCCATTTGCATAAAACGCTGTCAGCAAAAATGCACCGGCGACTGCGTTGGAAGTTGGGTCACGTAAAACAAATGCCAGCGGGATCGCGCCATAAAAGATAAAATCGCACACAATATCAAGATAACCGCCAAAATCCGTAATGTTTGACGCCCGTGCAACAGCCCCGTCAAGGCCGTCAGCCACCCGGCTGGCCAAAAGTGGCAACAGCGCAAGCCAGCAAGACATCCCCACGGCTAGCATCCCGGCAGAAATCAGCCCCAACGCAAGCCCCAGTACAGTGACTTGATTTGCGTGAAAGCCACGATTTGCCAAGGCCTGCCCGACCAGGTTCAGACCCGGATCAAGCGCACGCCGCATGATACCGTCTAACATGCCATTCCTCCCATCCGTCTCCGCGTGCCTGCATCAAATGTAATTGGCGTGCAACTCTGCATCTTTGCGTTCACGCATTTGTTGGTCTTGCCAAGAAACCCGGCAGCAGCGGACGCTCTTTGCCGAATCATGCGCGGCTTCTCGCCTGTTTCAGAATGCTGCTTCAATCTGGACGTGTGCAGGTTGTTGAAAATTAGAAACAATTATCCGTCAGTTGCCGAGTTAGCTCAAAAAGAGAAACAGTCAAACTCTACTTTGGGTTGAATTGGCAAGTTTCCGCGGACGACCTCGATCCAGCCTTTCCTCGGCCACAGTTTTGGCCAATTTAGATGGAGATTCAGCTTCAGAGTTGCATCAACTGGAGCTGAGCGATGATCAAACGCGCTGTTATTTCTGCCGCATTACTTCTCGCGTGTTTGACTACGGTTCCCAATGCCGCTGTCGCATGTTCAATTCCGGCGGCATCCGAGGCGTTGCAAGCTGAGGCGCTAAAGGCGGTGAACGCAGAGCGTGCCGTACATGGACTGCGCGCACTAACGTTTTCGCGCACTTTGGACAAAGCCGCACAGGGCGCTGCTTGCGATAACGCCAATCGTCGCGAAATTTCGCACGTATCGTCTGATGGGTCGCACCTGAAAGACCGGTTGCACCGCGTTGGGTACCGTTACAGGTCGGCTGCGGAAAATACCGGCCGTGGGTTCCGATCCGGGACATCTGCAGTGGATTGGTGGATGCATTCACCCAAGCACAAGGCCAATATCTTGATGAACAGTGTCAACGAAATCGGCATTGGGATTGCCCTGTCGGATGCGCCGGACAACAAGCTGCACTGGATCCTGAACATGGGCGATGAAAAATAGCCCCCGGGACACGTTTTAACGCGCCAACACCAATTCCGCCTTTAATCCGCCCAACGCTTCGCTTTCTCCAAGGCGAAGCGTGCCCCCGTGGCTGCGCGCGATATCAGCTGCGATAGAAAGGCCAAGCCCCACGCCGCCGCCGCGATTAGGGTCGCGCGCGCCATCCAGCCGTGAAAATGGCAATATCGCCTCGTCACGTCTGTCTTTGGGAATACCCGGGCCATCATCCTCGACGCTGTATCGCAGCACACGTTCCGTCAGTGCCACCGATACCCGCACGTTTTTGCCATGACGCACAGCATTTCCAATCAGATTTTCCAATGCCCGCGTCACTGCGGCGGGCCGTAATATCATAGACCCCTGCCCCATACTGTGGATCAGGGTTACTCGCTGCCCCATGCGATTTGCATTTTCCACGGCACGCTGTGCCAAAGCGACAGCATTGGTGTTTTCTGGCGTCTCGGTTGCATCCCCGCGCACGAAGGCCAAAAATTCATCGACCAAGCGTTCCATATCCCCGACATCTTGCAATAACGCCCTTGTTTCGCTGTCTTCCGGCAACAGGGAAAGCCCAAGCTTCAACCGGGTTAGTGGGCTGCGCAAATCATGGCTGATACCAGACAGCATCAAGGTGCGTTGTTCAATTTGCCGTTCAATCCGGCCACGCATATCTAGAAACGCCATGCCAGCCGCCCGTACCTCAAGTGCTCCGCGCGGACGGTAGGGGCGTTGCTGGCCTTTACCAAACGCGGCGGCAGCATCACCCAACTGCTTGATCGGGCGCAGCTGATTACGCAAAAACAAATACGCGATAAACGTCATCAATGCCGATGTGAACAGCATCAACACCAGCAGCTGGTGCGGATTGGACGCTGACACCCGCGCCCGATCGACAGATAGCATAAGGAGGCCAAACTTGGTCTGAAACGTAAATTTTGCGAACCTTTGCTGGATCGGCAATTCGCTGGCAACAAGGCCCGGAAAACGCTGACGTATTGTTGCAGCCACGGCGCGGCCGGACCAATCCCAAAACGCGCGCGTGTCCCCCGGTGCCACTTTTTCTGCAGGAAGCACAACTGTCATATCCAAGGCCCTGACCAAAGGTAAAATCCTTGCCTTTGCGGCTGAAATGTCTTTGGCAGCGCCCACTTCATCCAGCAAAAGCTGCACCTCAAGGGCCACGCTTTGCGTCATTTGCTCAGTGACACGTTCAAAATGCCGTTGAATAAACGTCACAGAAACAACAATCTGGATTATGACGACAGGCAAGATCAAGATAAGCGCTGCGCGTCCATAAAGACCGCGTGGCATAAGATGTTTCAGGGACCTAAACATAGCGGCAGCCTAACAAGGGTCTGTGCCAAGGGGAAGGGATCGTTCATGGCGCGCATACCAAAAGCGAGCACTGGTCATCTGCCCAATTCATCCACCGTACGGTCTGTGCTTGCCCCCAACCCATCGGTCATGACCGGGGCCGGGACCAACACCTATATTCTTGGTGAAGGTCGGGTTGCCGTAATTGATCCGGGACCTGCAATCGATAACCACCTTGAGGCAATACTGGCAGCCCTGCACCCACACGAAAGCATCAGCCATATCTTTGTTACCCATGCGCATCTGGATCATTCGGCGCTGGCAGCGGCGCTATCTCGCGTCACAGGCGCCCCCATTCATGCCTTTGGGTCGGCCATGACTGGCAGGTCTACAAGGATGCAAGCCCTTGCCAGCCGTCTAAAAACTGGCGGTGGCGAAGGTGTTGATCATGCGTTTTGCCCCGATATCTGTTTGCCTGACGGCGCCACAGTTTACGGTGAAACATGGCGCGTAGAAGCCATGCATACCCCCGGCCATATGGGCAACCACCTGTGTTTTGCAGCACAGGATACGTTGTTTTCAGGCGATCATGTGATGGGATGGTCAAGTACGCTGATCTCTCCGCCAGATGGCGACAAGGCAGATTACATGGCCAGTCTGCAAAAGCTTGCGACGCGTAAATGGCACCGGTTCTTGCCAGGACACGGGAACGCCATTGAAGACCCCGCACAAAGACTGGCAGACTTGGCGGCCCACCGCATAGGGCGCGACGCCGCGTTGATGGCGGCTCTTGGCCAAGGGGCCAGCGGAATCGCACAGCTGGCACGTGTCGTCTATGTCGATCTGGACCTCGCACTCTTGCCCGCGGCACACCGCAATGTTTTGGCGCATCTTATTGATCTTGAAGCGCGAAAACTTATCACCGCGTCACCCTACCCCAACTTCGACGCGGTCTTTCGGTTGGCCTGAACAACGAACCTTACTTTCTGCGCAATGCCCCTTTACGCCCCCATACCAGCTTGCTATACGGCCCATGTGTTCCGGCGTAGCTCAGCGGTAGAGCAGTTGACTGTTAATCAATTGGTCGTAGGTTCGATCCCTACCGCCGGAGCCATATTCCCAACAAAAGCAGCTACTTACGGGAACCCTTAGCGGGGTGTTTGTTGTATCGAAAATCGCCGTAAGCAATGCGTAAGTAAA
>JACMNW010000145.1 GCA_014378345.1 Pseudorhodobacter sp.
GATGCACGAAAGTCACATAAATTCAAACGCTTACTTCGAACCTGTCGGCCTTTGGCGCAGGCCTTACTGCTTTCCACGAGGCACAGAATCCCACGAACAAGCCGTCCACCGAGAGGTGAACAACACCCGCCAAGCCCTTGGAATCCTTGACGCATCGACACTTGGTAAAATCATCGTCAAAGGCCCCGACGCAGGCCGCTTCCTTGACATGCTCTATACCGGCGTCATGTCCACGCTGCCCATTGGCAAGTGCCGTTACGGTCTGATGTGTAATGAGAACGGCTTCTTAAGCGATGACGGTGTAGTGGCAAGAATCACCGAAGACACCTGGCTGTGCCACACAACATCTGGGGGCGCCGACCGCATTCATGCGCATATGGAGGATTGGTTGCAATGCGAATGGTGGGACTGGCAAGTTTATGTAGCCAACGTCACCGAACAATATGCGCAAGTTGCCATAGTCGGCCCTAACGCCCGGAAATTGCTGGAAAAACTGGGTGGCATGGACGTCTCGAAAGAGGCGCTTCCCTTCATGCAATGGGCCGATGGCACCCTTGCAGGTTTCCCCGTCCGCATCTACCGGATCAGCTTCTCAGGCGAGCTTTCCTACGAAATCGCCATTCCGGCAAGTCACGGATTGGCGTTCTGGAACAAGGTCTTGCAGGACGGCGCTGAATTTGGTGCCATGCAATACGGCACCGAAGCGCTGCATATCATGCGCGCCGAAAAGGGTTTCATCATGATCGGCGATGAAACCGATGGCACCGTAATTCCGCAAGATCTTAATCTTGGCTGGGCGATTTCCAAGAAAAAGGCCGATTACCTCGGCAAACGCGGCCAGGAACGCAGTCATCTCGCAGACCCCAACCGCTGGAAACTGGTCGGTTTGGAAACGCTGGACGGGTCGGTTATCCCGGATGGTGCCTATGCAGTCGCCCCCGGCACCAACCGCAACGGCCAACGCAACACCGAAGGCCGCGTGACCTCGACCTATTACTCGCCCACACTAAATCGCGGCATCGCTATGGGTTTGATGAAGAATGGCCCGGAACGTATTGGTGAAACAGTCGAATTTCCAAAAGTAGGTGGCGTCTCAGTCATCGCAAAGATCTGCGATCCAGTGTTTTATGATAAGGATGGGGAGAAACAAAATGTTTGATCCAGTCTCCGCCCTTGGCGGCAAAACTTATGATGGCTTTGCCCAAATTCGCGAAATCGGCCCCTTTGGTATGATCAGCCTGCGCTGCGATCTGGCCGAAAAAGCCTTGCCCGCGCTGATCAAATCCATCACCGGCACCAAATTGCCAGCCGTGCGGCAGATTGAACAGAAAGATGGCAAAGCCGCCGGATGGATGTCGCCGGATGAATTACTGTTAATCCTGCCTTATCAAGACGTCGCAAAAACCCTTGATACCATTGGGAAAAAGCTGGCAGCTATTCACTGCCTTGCTGTCGATGTTTCAGACGCGCGCGCGGTGTTTCGCATTGAGGGGGCGCAGGCGGCCGAGGTGCTGATGAAACTTGCCCCAGTCAATTTGGCCGACCTTGGCCTTAATGAGTTGCGCCGCACCCGTGTGGCGCAAGTCGCCGCTGCGTTCTGGCAAAACGCAGACGGATTTACACTCGTTAGTTTCCGGTCCGTTGCGGGCTATGTGATGGGTTTGCTCGAACATTCTGCCGCGCCCGGATCAGGCCTGCACCTGCGCTGATCATCGTTTGTTGCGCCGGAACCATCCCCGGCCCCTTGACGTTGCCTGTTCAAGACCTTTTATAGACTTCAAGAATTCACAGCTTCCTGAAAGGAACGCGCCCATGGCTTTCACCCTTCCTGATCTGCCCTATGCCCATGACGCACTTGCCGGCCATGGCATGTCGCGCGAAACGCTGGAGTTTCACCACGATCTGCACCACAAGGCCTATGTCGATAACGGCAACAAGCTGATTGCCGGAACAGAATGGGAAAACAAGGGCTTGGACGATATTGTTCGCGGCACTTATATGGCCGGTTCTGTGGCACAGAATGGCATTTTCAACAATGCATCGCAGCATTGGAATCACAATCTGTTCTGGGAAGTCATGGGGCCATCAGGCAAAGCCATGCCCGGTGCGTTGGAAAAAGCCATCACTGAAGCGTTCGGATCGGTGCAGAAATTCAAAGATGATTTCGCGGCGGCTGGTGCGGGTCAGTTTGGCTCTGGTTGGGCTTGGCTGGTGAAAGACAAAGACGGCGCGTTAAAGATCACCAAAACTGAAAATGGCGTGAACCCGCTGTGTTTCGGCCAAACGGCCTTGCTGGGTTGCGATGTGTGGGAACATTCCTACTACATCGATTTCCGCAACAAGCGCCCAGCTTACCTTGCTAACTTTCTGGAAAAGCTGGTGAATTGGGAAGCTGTTGCTGCCCGCATGTGATTTTTTAATTATGAAGGAAGGCTCGCCATGTAATCCCATGGCGGGCCTTTTTCATTCCCAGCACTACTCAAACGCAGCCAGCAATCCGGCGGTCAGTTCATAGGCATCATTCACCACAACAAAATGGCCCCGCAGGGACGCATCGGCAAACCCTTGTTCGATCACGTGATCAATCAGGAACATTAAAGGTTCCCAGTAATCTTCTGTATTCAACAGAAAAATGGGCTTTGAATGCAAGCCGATTTGCGCCCAGGTCAGCACCTCAAAAAACTCATCGAGGCTGCCCGCGCCACCTGGCATTACAACGATCGCATCAGAATTCATGAACATAACCTTTTTGCGTTCATGCATGTTTTCGGTGATGATCAAGGTGGTCAGATCGCGTTTTCCCTGTTCGCGCGCCATCAAATGCACAGGAATCACACCCAAAGACAGCGCGCCCGCAGTCTGTGCCGCGCGGGCCACTTCGCCCATAAGGCCCACATCACCCGCGCCATAGACAAGCCGCCAATCATGCTGTGCGATTAGGCCGCCCACATCCCGAGCGGCGGCTGCATAGGACGGGTTTATTCCGGGCCTAGAGCCACAGAAGACACAGACAGACCGAAGCGATGACGTCATAATGGGATACCTTGCGAAAACTATTGCCTTGATCCCAGATATCGGCGTTTCTGGCATAAAGGAAAGGGCCTTGGGTAAAGGGCCAAACAGAAGGCCGAAAACTGGCCTCAAGGGGGTGCGCAAATGGCGGAATTCAAGGCATTGAGCACGGGTGCCAAAGCGGCACTTCTGGCGGGCGGTGCGGCATTGGCGGCACTGGCAGGGTATAGTGGATGGGTGGTTAGCAGATCGTCCCCTTCCATGGTAGCCGCGCCTGCCAAACCGCCAACTGATACGGCAGTGTCCACCCAGACAACGACGGCAGAACCCGTTGCTACTGACCTTAATGCAGCAGCCGATGCCATCGCCACGCCCGATCCGCAAACCGCAGCCGAGGCACCCGTCGTGCCCAGTTTCGATGTTGTGCGGATTGAACCCGATGGCAGTACCGTGGTTGCCGGTAAAGCCGAACCGGGATCAAAGATCGTACTTCGGATCGACGGCTCCGAAATATCCGCAACCACCGCCGATGCAAACGGTAACTTTGTGGGCTTGTTTGTGCAGGATAACAGCCAATCGCCCCGCATGTTGACCATGACCAGCATTTTCCCCGACCAAACCGAAGTGGCCGCTGCCGCAGAGGTGGCCATTGCCCCCAGTGAGGCCCCGGTTGTTGTTGCCGCAGTGACCCCGGACCCTACTGGGACCGAAACTATAACCGCATCACCCGCCGAACCACCCGTCGCCACAGTGCCGGACGCGCCAGCCGCGTTGCTGGTTACAAAAGATGGCGTCAAAGTTCTGCAACCGCGTGATCAGCCCGCGGCATCTGGCCCGGTGGCTGATCTGACGATTGATACCATAAGCTACACGCCCGCAGGTGATGTACAGCTTGCAGGCCACGCCGCCGCTGGGGCGGTTTTGCGGATATATCTGGATAACGCGCCCCTTATTGATGTGACGGCAGGCGAAGACGGGCTTTGGGCATCAACCATGCCGCCTATTGTGCCGGGCATCTACACCCTGCGCGTCGATCAACTGACGGCTGACGGCAGCGTTACCGCACGGTTTGAAACGCCGTTCAAACGAGAAACCCAAGATGCTCTGGCTGCCGCTACGCAAACCCCGGATATCGCGGTTGACGTTGCTGTGGCCGAACCGCAACCCGCAACCGCGCCCGCCGTAGCGGATTCTGCCCCAGTTGCAGAACCCTTGGCCGAGCCAGTGATCGAAGCCACCGCCGAACCTGTCCCTGCTGCGCAATCCGGCGAGCCCGCAGTTGCACAACCCGTGACCATTGCCGAAGCAGCCCCTGCGCGCCCCGTTTCCATCACCGTTCAGCCCGGCTTTACCCTTTGGGGCATCGCGTCAAAGCAGTTTGGCGACGGGGTGATGTATGTGCAGGTGTTTGAAGCCAACAAAGACAAAATCCGTGATCCGAACCTGATTTATCCAGGGCAGGTGTTTGTTATTCCGACAGCATCGGAATAGCATCGTCGACGCGCGCGGGGTTGCAACAGGCATGCACCTGCGGGTGATCCATACAGCAATCGCGCAAAAGATAAGAAATCGTGCCACCAAGCCCGGCTAAATCGGCTGAATAAATCACATTGCGGGCAACGCGGCGCGACCTTATCAATCCCGCCTGTTCCAGAATGCCCAAATGAAAAGACAGCCGTGATGCCGAATGCCCCAGCTCCACGCCAATCTTCCCCGCCGCAAGACCGTCGTCACCCGCCACAACCAACAGGCGCATCAAATCTAGACGCGCCTCGTTCGACAGGGCAGACAGGCTTGCCAAGACTTTACTTCGATCCATATCTCAACTACTCATGACATGTTGAAATATTAATTGTTAATCCAGTCTCTGACCCAAATCAATGCTCGATTTTGGCACCGAAGGCAGACATAGGCAAAAATGCTGAACCCAACGCCCAAATCATCGACCACCACAATGCCCTCCACAGCACCAAAAGGTGAAAGTGCAAGCAGCTGGCAAACCATCAAGCGTGTCGGGCCCTACCTGTGGCCGGATGGCGAGACATGGGTGAAACGCCGCGTGGTGCTGTCTATGATGGCCTTGGTTGCGGCAAAACTGGTGTCGATCACCACGCCGTTCATGTATAAATTCGCGGTCGATGCCCTTACTGGCAAAGCTCCGTCTGTCGGGTTGCTGATGGCGGTAACTGCCGTCGGCTTGACGGTCGCGTACGGACTGGCCCGCCTGATGAGCGTTGGTTTTGGTGAACTTCGCGATGCTATTTTCGTGCGGGTTGGCCAACGTGCCATCCGCAGGCTGGCGATAGAAACCTTCACCCATATCCACCAATTATCCATGCGCTACCACATCACCCGCAAAACTGGCGGGCTTAGCCGAATTATTGAACGCGGTGTCAAAGGTGTCGATTTCCTTTTGCGCTTCATGCTGCTGTCCATTGGGCCGCTGATTCTGGAACTGACCATGGTGTCGATCATCTTTGCCGTCGTGTTCGGTTGGCAATACATGGTCGTCGTGGTTACCACGATCACACTTTATGTCATCTTTACCTTCCGCATCACCGAATGGCGCGTGGGCCTGCGCCGCCAGATGAATGATCAAGACACCGATGCCAACCAAAAGGCCATCGACAGTTTGCTCAACTTTGAAACCGTGAAATACTTCGGCGCTGAAGCACGCGAGGCGCAGCGTTATGACGGCGCTATGGCAAAATATGAAGGCTTTGCCGTAACCACCGGCCAGTCGCTGGCCCTGTTGAACATGGGGCAGGCGGTGCTGATCACCAGCGGCCTGATTATTGTGATGGTAATGGCTGCGATGGGCGTGCAGGCGGGTACTCTGACGGTAGGTGATTTCGTCATGGTCAACGCTTACATGATCCAAATCACACTGCCTTTGGGCTTTTTGGGCACGGTTTACCGCGAAATCCGGCAATCCTTGGTGGATATGAGCCAGATGTTTGATTTGCTGGGCCAACCGTCCGAAGTGAACGATAAGGCGGGCGCCAAGGCACTGCAAATCCACGGTGGCGAGCTGATTTTTGATAATGTGAATTTTGGCTATGACGCCGCCCGCCCCATTCTTAAAGGTGTTAGCCTGCGTGTAGGGCCGGGCCAGCGCATTGCCCTTGTCGGGCCGTCAGGTTCTGGCAAGTCCACCATCGGGCGGCTGCTGTTCCGGTTCTACGATGTCACCGGCGGTGCCATCCGCATCGACGGGCAGGATATCCGCGATATCACCCAAGCCTCGCTGCATGATCAAATCGGCGTGGTGCCGCAAGATACCGTGCTGTTCAACGATACGGTCTATTACAACATCGCCTACGGTCGCCCCGCGGCATCGGTGGCCGAAGTGGAAGACGCCGCCCGGGCCGCCAAAATCCATGATTTCATCAGCAGGTTGCCGCAGGGGTATCAAACCACAGTTGGCGAGCGCGGCTTAAAACTGTCTGGCGGCGAAAAGCAACGGGTCGGCATTGCACGCACGTTGCTGAAAAACCCGCCGATCCTGATTTTGGATGAAGCGACTTCCGCGCTGGATACCCAAACTGAACGCGATATTCAGGATTCGTTGTTGGAAATGGGGCAGGGCAGGTCGGTGATCACCATCGCGCACAGGCTGTCGACCATTGCCGACGCGGACCAGATCTTGGTGCTGGAAGATGGATTTGTCACCGAACAAGGTACGCATGACGCGTTGCTGGCACTGAATGGCCGCTATGCCGCTATGTGGGCGCGTCAATCTGCGGAAGACGAAACCGTTGAAGGTGGACCCGGAAAACCATCAACTGGCACCACAAATGATCCGGGCAGGCGGTTTGCCAGCGTGATTTAACCGCCCTCAAGCCGCCACAAACGGCAGCAGGCCTTGGCAAGCCATTGGCCTTGCGTGTAAGACGGATCAATTGGATGGAGACGAGCCTTGAGCAATAACGAAAGCTTCATAGACGAAGTCACCGAAGAGGTCCGCCGCGACAAATTGTTCGCGATGTTTCGCCGCTATGGATGGATTGGCGTCTTGTTGGTGGTTGGCATCGTTGGTGGTGCCGCATGGACTGAATGGCAA
>JACMNW010000146.1 GCA_014378345.1 Pseudorhodobacter sp.
CGCGGTTACCGGGAACCGGAAACGCCATCGGAAGCCGGCTAGACCCGTAGGAGGGCCAGATCCTACAGGTAGCCTTCTCTTCGCCATGCACTACGGACAGGCCGAGTTGGCATCGCTCGAAGCTCGGAGTTCCCCCACTTGGGCCGTCTTCGTCGATGACTCGCTGGATCGTCACAAAGGGCGGAAAGCCGCCCTTCACCTTTCGCAATGACGACAGGCTTATCCGCACGATAGCGGCCATCCAATCGTGAAAGGAAAAGAGGACACCGACATACATGCAGCGGTGCCAGTCATTGGCGACCTCTTGGCTATGGAACGATGCAGGGCTGGGTGGTCTGGCCCTGCAACGTTCCTTGAACCCGGCGTCACTCTGGCCTCACCCTTGCGAACCACCTCGATGGAATAGCCATCGGGATCAAGCACATCGGCCGCATAGTAGCCCGGGTAATACTCCAGCCGCACGCGCGGCGAGGCGGCCATCGGGTCGATCAACCCAAGGCCAAGTCCGACCTAGACAAAATCTTGCATCGCATTCTCTTTTTCCATGAAAGGCAGAATGCCACGCGGCTGCATTGTGGTGCGATATCGAAGGCAGGGTCCGGATTTAAAGAGGGTGTACGGATTTGGGTCCGTATCGGCCCAATCCTCCCCCCGTTCAAATCCCCGTTCAACCGCCCGTGCTGCGGCCCGCAGCACTGCCGCCAAAGCCGCCGCGCGATTGCACGGATGCGGCCGTCATCGGGGCCTTGCCGATCGTGGTGGCGGGACGGGCGAACTGGGTTGCGCCAAGCTTGCCAGCCCCTGAATTTGACGCGTAACTGGTGGTTCCCGCCGCATTGGTAAAATTGCCCGATGCCGACCGATACAAAGGCTGCGCCGCTGGTCCATTGCGGTTGAGCATGTTGCCGATCAGATAGCCCGCCATCAGGGGCATGAAGATGCCACCCCCGCCGCCGCCCGAAGCGACCTGCTCGTCGCAGGCCCCTTCGCCGTGCTGCTCTTCGCACACTGTCAGACTGTCATAACGCGGTGCCGCCTCGGCGTGGATCACCTCGGCCTCGGCAAAGGCCGTGTCGCAATCCGTGGCACTGAACCCTTGAGTGCCCAGCGCAGCGGTTGCCTTGCACGCGGCCAGATCGGGAAAGGCCGCCGCATCAACCTCTTCTTCGACACAGGCCGACAGAGAGAAGGCGGCAACGCCAAGGATGCAAAGTGCGACCCGGTGCGAGCGTTTGCGCATGGGAATTTCCCTTTCAGTCATGGATGAAATGTGGTTTGAAGCGAGACAGATCCTGCGTGATGCGGCTGCGATCTTCACGCACCGCCATGCCGCAGCACGCCTGTCCCACGATCCAAGCCCCGATCACCGGGCGAAAACCATCAAACATCGGCAGCGGATGATAGGCCTGAACGATCTTCGGATGCGCCGCATAGGTCGCATCCGCCGAAGCCTCGGTGACAGCTCCCTGTTCGACAATCGACAGCGACGCCCCTTCGCGGGAAAACAGCGGCTTGATCACATGGCCCTTTAGCAGGCCGGGGGCCGCACGGCCAAAGCTGTCTGCCACGGCGGCGCTTGGCGTGCCACCCGACAGCGCCGCCGCGACATCGTCGTGAAAAAAGGCAGGCAGCAGGTTCGGATGCCCCTCGAACATCTGCCACAGCACTGGCAACAGCCCCTTGTTTGACACCACAGCCTTCCATGGCGGCTCCACAAAGCGGCACCCCGATCCAGCCAGATGCGCCGCAAAAGGGTCGCGCAGCAGGTCCTCCCACGGGTACAGCTTGAACAGCACCCCCATCACCCGGTCCTGATCATCGGTGAACTGGCCAGCATCCGATATGCCGATCTTGTCAAGGTCGGTGTAATGCGCGCCCAGACCCGCCTCGCGCGCGGCCCAGGCCAGCGCCTCGACGGTGGCGTAATCTTCGGGGTTGCCGGCAATGGCCGTGAAATGCAGATTGGTGTTGGGCGCGAACATGTCCCGAAACCGCTCCACCAGCGCCTCATGAACGCGGTTGAACTGGTCGTCGCGGACGTTCAGAACACCCGCCGCAATGTGATCTTCCAGCCATGTCCACTGAAATGCCGCCGTTTCGTATAGCGAGGTCGGCGTATCGGCGTTGTATTCCAACATCTTGGCCGGACCTTTGCCGTCATAGGCCAGATCGAAACGGCCATACAACTCTGGTTCGCCCTGCTGCCAACTGCCTACCACGAGGTCCCAGTGCTCTGGCGGAATGGCAAGGCGGGTCAGCAGATATTCACTCTCCACAATCGTGGCGACGGCCACCCTGCTTCGCACGCTGGACGGTGCCACGATGGACGAGATTGTCGCCGCAACGGGTCTGAACGGCGACTGCGAGGCCCTCCGCCTCTTCAGCCGTCTTTCGAACGCGGGTGTGGGGGCATGGCACCGGGTGCGAGGTGATGCAACGCATCGCGGTTCCGATGATAGGGGCATGGTCAGCTCGACGGTATTGACGCTGATGGTGATCCCGGCGGTCTATTCGTTGGTGAAAGGCTGGAGGTTGGTGCGCGGACAGCACGCCATCCTTTTTCCCGTGACGCAGGAACTTCACGGCTAACGGTCTTGCGGAAAGCTGCCAAAACTGGCGCAATTGCGGCGGAAACAGCGGGTCGCTTAGGCAGGGGCGCGAATGGCTTTCGCCCCGCAAGTCGAGCCTGCTAGAGGTGAGTGAAGAGTGGACCCGGGACTCACTGGTTCACTTTATCGCCCCCCCTTTTCAGCGGGATGGCATGGCTTTAGAATCCGCTCCACTATCGACTAGGAACAGACACGCCGAAATGATTTTGCCGGGACATTCATCTATTATGACTAGCCAGACCAAACTTACCATCGCTGATGTCATTTCCCAAAACCTGACGGAGCAGATCATTCAAGGTACGTTGCTGCCGGATGAAAAGCTGCGGCAGGACCACATCGCCCGGACGTTCGAGGTCAGCCACGTCCCAGTGCGCGAGGCGCTGTTGCGGCTACAAGCGCGCGGGTTGGTGGTCAATGTGCCGCGCAGGGGGGTGCGGGTGGCACCGCTTGCGGCCTCGGACATGCGCGAAATCCTGGAAATGCGGCTGGCGCTGGAACAGGTAGCGTTGCGCCATTCGGTGCCAAACCTGACGTCGGAACAGATGCAGACAGCCGAGGCCGCGCTCTTAGCCTGTGACGCGGCGGACGACATTCTGACCTGGGAGTATGAGAACCGCCGTTTTCATCATGCGATCCTTGCGGGCTGCGCCATGCCCCGGATGCTGGCCGAAATTGATGACCTGCAAGCACTGGCCGCGCGGCATTTGCTGGCCAGCTGGCGAAAAAGCTGGGTGATGCGGGTGGATCGGGATCACCGCGCCATCATGGTGGCGATTGCGCGAAAGGATATCGCCTTGGCGGTTTCGCTGTTGCAACGGCACTTGGCGCGGTTTGCCTAACCAGTTTTGCAGGCAATCAGGAACACGGGCTGATAGCTAAGGGTCAGCGGGGCACCCTGCGGCAAACTCGCCCGCAGGCGCAGATCGAAACTGGCCAGGCTGGCGCGGGTCCAGTGGTTGCGCGCACTGCCATTGACCCCAGTGAGCCGCAGGTGACGCAGTAAATCAAGCGTATCGGTGAATTGCAGGATTATGGTTTTGCTGTATAGCGCCCCGATGTGCAGACCGGCAGGCAGGATGTGCCGCCAGTCGCGCGGGTCAAGATAAGACGGCGCTGTGGCCATGCCGCCCAATGCTTGCAGTTCGGAAAAATGGGTGCGGCCAAACCCGCTAAGCGCAAGCCAGCCACCGGGGGCCAGATGTTGGGTCAGGCGGCCGATCAGGTCTGCGGGCTGTTGAACCCACTGCACAGTAGATGCCGAAACGATCAGATCAAGTGCAGGTGGCAGGGGCAGCGTTTCGATCGGCCCGACCTGAAATGTGACGCTAGGGGAATGTTGTTTCAGGATCGGGTGCAGGGCGGCGGCACAATCCGGCACCAGATCATTCAGCGTCAGGTGATCAACGGTGAAATGCTGCAAAAGTTGGGTGGTTAGGTGCCCGGTACCGCAGCCAAACTCCAGCACTTGGTCAAACCGTGCAGGCGCGCCCGCTGTCCGCAGCGCCTGTACCAGCGTGGCGGCAATCTGCGCCTGCGCCACGGCGGCATGGTGATAGCTGGGCAGACCGCGCCGAAAACTTTGGCGCACGCGGTTTTGGACACTGGCTGGCAGCAGGATTTGCGTCATTGCCAAACCTGCGCCCAGTCTGACCACGCCGCAAACGGCACGTGCGGGGCGTCGAGGCGGCGGATGGCTTGCGGTTGACCCGTCCAAGCCAGTTCAAGATTCTGGGGTGGGAAAATCCGGTCGCGGGCGGAAATCCAAGTGCGGTCCCATGCGCAATCTGGCGCGGCGCCCCGGAGTTGCACCGCCAACAGTTCGGCTTGGTTTGGGGCGGGGTCAAACGCCCGCCACGGCTGCGGGGCATCGTAACTGTGGCTTAGGAAATCCTGAAAGCTGGCCTCGGTCAGGGTGGCTTCGGTGTGGCGAAACATGCGGGGCGGGATGCCGGTTTTGGCATGCACCGGGGTCAGGCTGCCATTTATGGCGGTGCGGCTGTCAAACGCGTGATCCCGCCCAACTTGCCAATGGCCAAACGCTGACACCCCCAAGGACCACGCCACCAACCTGCGCGTGGCATAGCCGCGCAGGTCTGGCAGATTGGTGTCCACGTCACGGTAGTCGCTTATAAACAAGATGTCTCGCCCACCCGCCAAATGCGCAAAACAAGCAGACCCGATAGCCCAGCCGCCAAAGACCACGATCACCTCGGCACTGCGTGTACGGTGCAGCCATTCAACCTGCATCTGCCCTCACACCACGCGGGCTAGCCGCAGCATGGCAGCGGTGATTTGCGACAGCTCGGCGGCGGAGGTTACAAAGGGTGGCATGGTATAGATGTTGCGGCCAAACGGGCGCAGGTAAACGCCGGAGTCGCGGGCATAGCCATGGGCAGTATCGGCGCTGACATTGTGATCCATTTCAATGACGCCGATCGCACCTAGCACCCGCACATTGGCCACACCGGGCAGGGCGCGGGCGGGGCCAAGATCGTCCGTCAGCTGCGCTTGAATGGCAGCAACCTGCGCCTTCCAAGCGCCGGTGGCCAGCAGATCGAGGCTAGCTCCCGCCACGGCACAGGCCAAAGGGTTGGCCATAAACGTCGGCCCGTGCATGAAGGCGCCAGGGGTGGCGTGGCCGATTGCATCGGCGACTGCTTGGGTTGCGATGGTGGCGGCGAAGGACATCGTGCCACCGGTCAACGCCTTGCCAAGGCAGATGATATCGGGCGTCACCGTGCAAAATTCGGTGGCGAACATGTGCCCGGTGCGGCCAAAGCCGGTGGCAATCTCGTCGAAGATCAGCAAGATGCCATGATCGTCGCACAGCGCGCGGGCTTGGTTAAGGTATTCGGGGTGGTAGAAATACATCCCCCCCGCGCCTTGCACCACGGGTTCCAAGATCAGCGCTGCGATTTGGGCTTGGTTGTCTGCCAGCACCTCGCGTAGCGCGACCAGCCCGTTCAGCGCGGCGTAATCGCTCCAGACATCGCCAAAGCGCACGGGTGGGCGGTCAGCGAAATGCTGCACCGATACTGCACCTCGGAACAGATGATGCATGCCGGTGTCAGGGTCACACACGCTCATCGCTTTCCAAGTGTCACCGTGATAGCCTGATCGGATGGTGGCAAACTGAGTGCGGTCTGGGAGACCCATGGCGTTTTGGTATTGCACGGCCATTTTCAGTGCCACCTCCACCGCAACCGACCCTGAATCGGCATAAAAGATGCGGTCAAGCCCGGTAGGCAGCATGGTGATCAGGCGTTTGCCCAAATCTATCGCAGGGGCGTGGGTCAGCCCGCCGAACATCACATGCGGCAGGCGATCCAACTGGTCATGGGCGGCCTGTATCAGCGCGGGGTGGCGGTGACCGTGGATCACCGACCACCATGATGACATGGCGTCAATCATCCGGGTGCCATCGTCCAGCGTCAGCCACACACCTTCCGCCGATGCGACGATATGAGTGGGGCCGGGCCGCGTGATATTGGAATAGGGGTGCCAAAGATGGGTGCGGTCAAAGTCGTGCAGGGTCAAAGCGCAATACCTTTGCGAATGGAGGCCGTGTCAACATGCGTGGCAAAGGCCTCAGCAAGGGTCGTGGGCGTCAGGCTGGGCAAATGCGGTAGGCAGCCCAGATGCGCCACCATGCCAAAGTCGCAAATTGTGCGCTCTACAGCAGCGTTGGTCGGGCCGATGAAGGCGATGCCCAGCATAGTGCAGCCCGCCTGCCGCAGAGCCGCCAGTGACAAAAGGCTGTGGTTGATGGTGCCAAGGGCTGTGCGGGCGCACAGGATGACCGGGGCCTGCCAGCCCGCAATAACGTCCAGAAAAAGGGTCCGGCGGTTCAGCGGCACCATCAGGCCGCCAGCCGCCTCGATCACCAAAGTGCCGGTGGTTTGGGGTGGGATTAGGTGGGCCAGGTCGATTTCAATACCCTCGGCCTCGGCGGCCAGATGGGGCGAGGCGGGCAGGATCAGGCGGTACGCCTCGGGCAGGGTGGGGCTGCCAGACAGGCGGGCGACGGTTCGACTGTCCGTCTCGCCGCTTAACCCGGCTTGCACGGGCTTCCAGTATTGCGCCTGCAACGCGTGGGTCAGGCCCGCTGCGAACACGGTTTTACCGATGTCCGTATCGGTGCCGGTGATGATCACAGCGGTCATGCGGCGACCTGTGCCAGGTAGGCAAACAGCGCGGTGATCACAGAGGCCGAGGTGTTCTGCGTAATCGAAATGCGCAACCTTGCGGTGCCGCGCGGCACAGTAGGCGGGCGGATGCCACGCACATCATAACCACGCGCTTGAAGTGCGGCCGCCACCTGCATCACCCGCTGATCGGTTCCCAACAAAATGGGCAGGATCTGTGATTGATGGCCCCCAAAGCCCTGCATGGCGGCTTGGGCGTTAGCATGACCCACAAGTGCCAAGGCATCATGGCGCAGCTTGGGGTTGGCCTGC
>JACMNW010000147.1 GCA_014378345.1 Pseudorhodobacter sp.
AGTTGGCGAATGATGGGACGCAGCCCTTTGCGGCCGCCCAGATGCGAGCGCTGGAGGCTTTGCTAGCAGACGTGATGGCGCGGTGGGCGATTGGCCCCGAGGGTTTGATTGCGCATTCGGACATGGCACCGGGACGAAAGGCGGACCCCGGCGCGCGGTTTGATTGGCGCAGGCTGGCGCTGGGCGGGTTTTCTGTCTGGCCGCAAGGGGCCAAACCACGCCCGACCAGCGATTTCACCCAAGATGCGCGCCGGTTTGGCTATCCGGACGCAGGGGATGATCTTGTGCTTGCGGCGTTTCGACTGCGGTTTCGGCCATGGGCCAAGGGGCCGATGGACGGCGTCGATGCGGGCATGATGGCGGATTTGGCGGATCGGTTTGGCGTTGACGCCCTGCCGCCCTTAGCCTAATGCGGCAATCGTGCGGATGGCTGGATGATCGCGGGTGGTAACACACGAGGAAAGTCCGGGCTCCATGAAGACAGGGTGCCGGGTAATGCCCGGCCGGGGCAACCCGAGGGAAAGCGCCACAGAGAAGAGACTGCCTTGGTGTCAAGGGTTCGCCTGCGACGCACACCCAAGGCGATGGTGAAACGGTGGGGTAAGAGCCCACCACGGACCGGGCAACCGGGACGGTATGGCAAGCCCCACCCGGAGCAATGCCGAATAGGGGCCTCGCGCGGGCTGGTCCTTGATCGCAAGGTCGGGGATACCGCCGCAGGGACACTTCAGCCCAGAGGCCCGGGTTGGCAGCTTGATCGCCTTGGTAACAAGAGCGACAGAGGAATGGTCATCCAGAGGGGGGAACCCCTTGGACAGAACCCGGCTTACAGGCCATCCGCATAGTTTCAATCAAACGGAGCGGCCCCCTTGCGGGGCCCGCAAGCCACTTTCAAGGCAGCCCAGCGATAAGGGCTGGGCTGGATTGCTTCGCGGAGGATATTTGAGCCAAAATGAACGAGGGAATTTTCATTTTGGCTTAAATATCCCCGCCCGGAGGGCAAACTGCCCAGCAGACTTAACGAATTGCGCGGAAGCATGCTGTTTCTTCGGGGCGCGCGATTGATGCGCAAAGCCGGGGCCTACTTTTTTGACGAATGCTCAGCTGGATTGAGGATTGTTCAGGGCAGAATAGTGTTTGGCTGTTGACTCTGCCGGTGCCATCCGTAAAAGGCGGCTTCAAGGAATTTTGCGGGGCGCTATTTGTGCCCCGATGCAGGAGCTTAAGACGATGGCGAAACCCGCGACGATCAAGATCCGCCTGAACTCGACTGCGGGGACCGGGCATTTCTATGTGACCAAAAAGAATGCTCGCACCATGACCGACAAGATGGTTGTGAAGAAATACGATCCCGTGAAGCGCGAGCACGTGGAATACAAGGAAGGCAAGATCAAGTAAGATCTGGCTTTTTTGTTTAGATGTGGGGCCGTCCTTTGGGGCGGCTCTTTTCTTTTGGCGGGCGACCTCCATCTTGGGGCTATGAGTTTGACCCTGACACTTCGCGCGGCGTTGCCATCAGATTTGGCGGCTGTGGATATGCTGCTTGCGCGCAGCTATCCGCGCTTGCTGCGTAAGGATTATGCACCATCGGTGATGGTGATGGCGCTGCCGATAATTGCCCGTGCGCGGCCGGAGCTGCTGGCGTCGGGGCGGTATTATTTGGCCTTCGGCGCGGATGGCAAGCTTTTGGGGGCAGGAGGGTGGAGCAGAGCTGCTCCCGGGCCTTCGGATCAGCCAGAGGCACAGTTGGGTAACGGCGGCGTGGGCCATGTGCGGCACGTGGTGACGGATCCTGCCGCGGTGCGCCAAGGCGTGGGGCGGGCTGTTATGGCGGCTGTGTTTGAAGCTGCACAGCAAGCGGGTGTGTCACGAATGGAGTGTTTGTCGACCCGCACGGCGGTGCCGTTCTATGCAAGTTTGGGGTTTCAGGCCATGGGTTCGGTAGACGTGCCTTTGCGTGCTGGGATCGTTTTTCCAGCGATTCAGATGATCTGCGATTTTACATGAAAAAGGCCGGTCTTTCGACCGGCCTTTTTCATAGTAAGAGAGGACATCGACTACTCGCGGTTGCCCATGAAGCTGAGCAAGAACATGAACATGTTGATGAAGTCGAGATACAGGCGCAGCGCACCCATGATGGCTGATTTGCCAAGCCAGTTCTGGTCGCCCATCTGCGCATGCTGTAGGTATTCGTTCTTGATCGACTGGGTATCATAGGCGGTCAGGCCTGCGAAAATCAGCACGCCAATGGCCGAGATTGCAAACGCCAACGCGGTCGAGGCAAGGAAGATATTCACGACCATGGCGACCAACAGCCCAATCACGCCCATCATCAGGAACGTGCCCATTGCAGACAGATCTTTTTTCGTCGTGTAGCCGTAAAGCGACAGCGCGGCAAAAGCGATCGCCGTGACAAAGAAGGTCTGTGCGATGGACGTACTGGTGTAGACCGCGAAGATGAAGCTAAGCGACAGGCCCATCGCGGCGGCATAGATATAAAAGAACAACTGCGCTGCAGCTACCGACAGGCGTGGAAGCATTGCGCTGAACGCAAACACCATGACCAATGGCAGAAACATCACGACCCATTTCAGAGGTGTCGCAAAGATCGTTTGAATTGCGGCATCGTTCGTGCCGATGGCCCAAGCCACTGCGCCTGTAATCGCCATGCCAACGGACATCAGCCCGTAAACCTTGTTCATGTGGGCGCGCAGGCCCATATCGATGTCGGATGCCCGCGTGCCTACGCCGACAGTCCGGGTTGATTGATAGTCAGCCATCTATACCCTCCGGGTTAATTCATCATGGCATCCTACCTAGAAAGACGCCTCACGTGTGAAATATCGGGGTAAGCTTTTCAATATACAAGTATTCCCGACAAAAATCAGTAAAAAATCCGGCTTTGGTTCGGCTGACTAACCAATTTTCAGCTTTTCCAATGATTTGGCGCATCCCAAACTGCGCTGGCTGCAAGATTTATAGCCTCGGCTCGAGTGATGCCGACATCTCGTAAAAGGGCAGCATCCAGGTTCAGCAGGGCCTGATGCTGTTTGTGCAGCGTCTGCGCCGCAAAATAGCGGTCGAGCAGGCGAAGCGCCCAGCCACGTTGTGGCGCACGAATTGGGGAAGAGAGATTACTGCACTGCGGTTGTGTCATGGCGTGGCCTTTCTGAATGCATTCGATTTGGTGATTGGTTTGACATTTTATATTCGAATGCTTGATTGGTATGAATGCTTCTGGTACATTTGAAAAATGAATGGTTTTGACTTTAGACATCAAGGAATGTGATATGATCCGAAATTTTGATCTTACCGCCTTGCGGTCATTCGTGGCGATTTCTGATGCGGGCGGTGTAACGCGTGCGGCGGGGTTTCTGAACCTGACGCAATCGGCGGTGTCGATGCAGATCAAGCGGTTGGAGGACATGCTGCAGATCGAGGTGTTGGATCGGACCGGGCGCAAGGTGGCGCTGACTGCGGCAGGTGAGCAGTTGTTGGGGTACGCGCGCCGGATGCTGGCATTGAATGATGAGGCATTTGGCCGGCTGACGCATAACAGCTTTGAAGGCGAAATCGTGTTGGGCGTACCCCATGACATAGTCTACCCGAACATTCCGCAGGTGTTGCAGAGGTTTAACCGCGATTATCCGAAGATGAAGGTGACGTTGCTGTCATCTTTCACCCGGTCGTTGATTGATCAATTTGGCCGCGGCGAATGCGATATTATTCTGGCCACGCAAGATACCCTTGATGCGGGAGGCGAGACTTTGGTGGAACTTCCCTTGGTCTGGATTGGCGCCCCGGGCGGGCAGGCCTGGCGGCAGCGGCCGCTGCGATTGGCTTATGAATATCGCTGTATCTTTCGCCAAATGGCGCAAGCGGCGTTGGATAAGGCTGGCGTCGTCTGGGAAATGGCGGTGGAAAGCGATAACACCCGCACGATTGAAGCATCGGTTAGCGCCGATCTGGCAGTGCACACCATGTTGGCGGGGTCAGAGCCTCAGCATCTGGAACGCATAGCGCATAGCGGCGCCTTGCCCGAATTGGCACGGCTGAAGGTGAACCTTTATGTTGCTGACCCAGTACACAGCCCGGCAGTTGACGCTTTGGCTGATCTGATCCGGCGGGCGTTTGTGAGCCAAGGCACGCGGGCTGATAGGGCGGTTTTGCCACCCGAACTTGCGATG